>CAYWQG010000017.1:0-9841 GCA_964460635.1 Candidatus Woesearchaeota archaeon
TACAAAAAAAATTAAGTATTTTCAAATAATAAATAAAAAACATTCTAAATCAAAAAGACAAAAAATATAAATCAAAGAAGAATTCTAAAAAAGAAAAAAATGGCAAACGAAGAGAAAATAGCAGAGGAATTTTTCCCAATGCATGAAAAAAATATTAAAAACGCAATAGAAAAAAAGAAGTCGAAAGGGATTTCTCTTTTAAAACCAAAAAAAACTGTTGAAAAAAAGAAGTCGAAAAGAATTCCCAAAAAAGATTTAATTAAAAGAGCTGTTGAAAAAAAATCTAAAAAAAAGATAAAAACAAATAGTAAAATAAAAAAGAAAAAGAAAGAAGAATATAAAATTCCAAACATTGTTCTTAAAAAAAATGGTTATGAATTGATAATAACCGAGAAGCCTCAGGCCGCATCCAAACTTGCAGCAGCACTCGGAGAATTCACAGAGAAAAAAACAAAAAAAGTATCCTATTACGAGGGAGAAAGAGCTGGAAAGAAAATAGTAATTGCGTGCGCGGTCGGTCATCTATTTGGTCTTAAGCAAACAATAAAGGGAACAATCGTTCCAACATTTGAAGTAGATTGGAGACCATCTTTCTTAAATAAAAAAAGTTTCTTTACAAAAAGATATTATGATACAATCTTAGGACTCGCAAAAAAAGCAGGAAGTTTAACCATTGCAACAGATTTAGACATAGAAGGAGAAGTCATTGGTACAAATGTCGTCAAATTTATTTGTAATCAGAAAGATGCTTCAAGAATGAAATTCTCGACGTTGACAAAGGAAGAATTAAATAAGGCGTATGATAATAAATCAGAAAGTATAGACTGGGGAATGGAAAGAGCAGGAGAAGCAAGGCATTATCTCGATTGGTTTTATGGAATAAATCTTTCAAGGGCTCTTATGAAGGCGATACAAACAACAGGAAAATTCAAGATGATGTCCATAGGAAGAATTCAAGGACCTACTTTAAGTTTAATCGTCAAGAGAGAAAAGGAAATTCAGAATTTCAAACCAAAAAAATATTGGAATGTTTTTATTAAGATTGAAAATCTAAAAGAAGAATTAAAATATTCAAAAGATATTTATGAAGAGGAAGAACTCGAAGAATTCAAAGATTTTGTAGGAAAAGAAGCGGAAGTTCAAACAAAGAACACAGAAAAAAGTTTACCTCCGAACCCTCCTTTTAATTTAACCGGGCTTCAAATGGAAGCTTATCATCTATATTCTATGACGCCTGCAAATACTCTTAGGGTTGCACAGTCTCTTTATTTATCTAGTTTAATTTCTTATCCGAGAACCTCCTCTCAGAAACTGCCTTCCTCAATAGATTATTTATCAATTCTTAAAACTTTAAAAAAAAGATATGGTGTTTCTAAATTAATTATAAAAGACAGACCTCTCGAAGGAAAAAAAACAGACTCAGCACATCCTTCAATTTATCCAACGGGAAACCTTGCAAAATTAAGTGGCAAAGAGAAAAAGATTTACGATTTAATTGTATTAAGATTCCTTTCGCTATTTTGTGATAACGCAATTGTAGAGCGAAGGAGAATTGTCGCCAAAATTGAGAAAAAGAATTTTTCAAGAAGTGGAAACCTCATTAAAAAACGAGCTTGGCTCGAAATCTATCCGACTAAAATAAAAGAAGAGAAACTCCCAGAAATAGAAGGGAAGAAAAAAATAGAAAAATTAAATTCAGAAGAGAAATGGACGACGCCTCCAAACAGATATTCTCCAGCGTCCATACTCTCCGAACTTGAAAAAAGAAATCTTGGAACAAAGGCGACAAGAGCCTCGATTTTAGAAACACTCTATGACAGAGAATACATAAAAGAAAAAAGTATTGAAGCTACCCCCATAGGAATTTCTCTCATAGACACTTTGGAAAGATATTCTCCAATAATCACTGATGAAAAATTGACTGAAGAACTTCAGAAAAAAATGGATATTCTTCGCGAATCAAAAACCGACTTAAAAGAGAAAGAGGAAGAAATAATTGAACAAGCAAAAGAGAAAGTGATTGAAATATCTAAAAAATTCAAAGATAATGAAAAGGAAATTGGAAAAGAATTAATGAATGCAGAAATTGAAAGAAGAAAAATAAATGAAAGAGAGAATCAACTTAATGTTTGTCCTAAATGTAAAAAGGGAAATCTTCGCATAACTTATTCACCAAGATTCAGAAAATTCTTTATAGCCTGTAACGCTTACCCTGAATGTAAAAACACATTCTCCCTCCCCCCCGGAAAAATAAAAACAATAAAAAAACTCTGTGAAAAATGTGGCTTTCCCCTCTTAATGACTTTGAGGCCTGGGAAAAAACCATGGATATTTTGCTTCAACCCCGAGTGTGAAAGCAATAAAGAAAGAATAGAAAAATATAAGAAAAAATTAGAGGAAACAAAATAAAAAGATAATTTCAAGACATTATATTAAGTGTAAAAGTCAGCGCCGGACTTTTACCAACAGAAAAGAAAATTATTTCAAAGATTTAGTTAAACTTCCATAAATTTTCTTCGTGAATTCTATCACCTTTTTTGCATATTCTTCATCAAAAATGGTTCCATAGTAAAGCATCCCATTTCTAAAGAATCTCATTTGATTTACAAACTGAACTTCGTTTTCTCTCACGCCAATTTTTCTCAAATAGGAGACTTCCGCCTCGTGCGCTTTAAAACCAGATGCATTATAACCCTCGAGAAGCATCTTCGCCCTTATTAATTCCATAATAATATCATAACATTTTTTGAGATAATCATTAGCATTAAAATCTCCAATTCCAATTTTCTTTACTAACTCAAATAAATATTTATAACTCTGTCCTGCTTCCTTAACTAAGAATTCCGCTCTCGATTTATTCGGAGTTTGTTTTTTAACAATCCCTTTTTTAATAAACTCCTCGAACTCTGGTGCAGATTTCATAATTCAATTCCCCCGACAAGAACTATTCCATTAAAGATGTTCTCTTTTAGATTCTTATGTATCTTTCCAAACGAGCTATAAAAATTTAAGTTTATTTCTCTACAAAGGATTTTTTCATATTTCTCCAAACGAACCATCTTCTCTTTTCTACCGATTATTGCAATATCAATATCTGAGTTTATTACATCTTCTCCCCTCGAGTAACTCCCGAATAAAACTACGACTCCACCTGCAAATTCCTTTTCTAAAAAATCCATAAGTCCCGATTCGTAGACTTGCTTTAAATTATCAACTCTCTTTGATTGAATTACTCCATGGTTACTCTTATCTAACTCAATTGACCATCTTTTTGATTCCCTATCCTGTTCAAGTTTTATAAAAGAAAATTTCTCTAATTCTGGAAGCGCTTTTCCTATGGCTGGTTGCGAAACTCCAATAATCTTAGAAAGCCTTCTCTGATTCAGCGGTTTACCAACATTAATAAATAAAACTCTTAATATCTCTTGTTGAAGAACAGTTAACTTTAATTTATATATATTTACCATAGTTTATATATATTTACCATAGTTTATAAGGACTCCTATTTTTTATATTTATAAATCCAACCATACATTCCCCGATGAAATTTTAAATTATTTTCCTTATTTTGTAGAACGCTCTTGTTCGATTTTAATTTCAATACTAATCTTATCTTTGTATCACAAAAACAATCTTTTTAGTTATTTCCTAAAAGAAAAAAAGGTCTAAAAAACTAATTGAGATAAATTCCGTTCGCTTTTTTCCCATTCTGTTCATATCTATTATGATTGTGTGGACCAAAAGCTCCAAAAATCTCGCTCTTAAGCCCCATAACTTTTAATTCAACAGGATAATTCAAAAGAGTTTTAGGAACAAGAGTATAATGGATTCCTCCAGGACGGAATTCCGCCAAACGATTATTATGGTCTTTCAATTTAGATTTTATAAGATCAAAGTCTTTAAATTTAATGCTACTTCCTTTGTTCAAAAGTTTTTCTAAAAGTGTTTTAAACCTCTTAGGATTCAAATCAACATACTTTAATCCAAAAAAATCCCCGAGCATTATTTCCACATAATCCGGTCCATACTTTTTCTCATAAGAACTATAATTTTCCCAAAAATAAGCAGGGTCCTTTGAAACATCATGAACAAGTTTTAAAATCTTAGATCTTTTTTTCCCGGAAAATTTAATTTCTAATTTTTCTTTTATAGACTGTTTTGATTTAAATCGTAAAGAAAACATTCGATCTGAATTTTTTCTGAAACTATATTTAACCTCTTTAGAATCTCCATTTATTGGCTCCTCGCTATAAAGTGCATTTAAAGTGGTCTCATCGATTGGGAATTTATATTTTTCATAAGAATCGCGCAATTTATTCCTTCTGGCTTCCATTTTTCTCCCCTTCAGAATATGATCTAAACTTCTCATATCTTTTGGAAAAACTTTAGAATTCCCAGTGATTCCTAAAATAAGATTTGGAATGATTGGTAAAACTAACTTCTCATAAAGGCTATCTATTGCCACCTCAGTAGCTCTTAGTTTCTCTTTATTTTTTTCAGTAATCCATTTCTCCAAAGGACTATATAATAAAATGTGAAGCAAAGACGGCCCGAAAGTTTCCCCCCTTCTATAAACGGCCTTATTTAATTCAGAATAATAATTAACCATAAAAGAATCAAAAGAAAACTATTTATAAGATTTACTATTATTTAATAACAAAAATCAGAACCAATCCTTCAAAGTTTTCTCTGTTCTAACTTTTAGAAGTAATCTGCTCTCCTGAAAAATTTTATTACAATCAAAGTTGTAACGACTCTCAAAAATATCTTTGAAAGAACTTATAGAACTCTCCAAAGAATCAAAAAGAAATTGTTTTTTTGACAAAGTTCGTTTTATACTTTCTCTGACAACCCAAACCCCCAATCCGGCCCAATAAGACGGCGTCTCCAATCTAACAACTAAAACAGAAGCCTGTCTTTTTCTCTTATTTAAATATTCCAAAATCGGAAGTCTCGTCGCGTAATAACCCCCGGCAGTATCTGAAGCATAATCTTTCCTTCCTCTAAAACTTTCAAAATCACGAGAAACTTTAAAACCAACCGTCGGATTCCAACTTGAATTAGGAGAATAAATTTCAAAAAGTTCGTAAGACCAAATCTTTGGAAACAAAAAAATACCATATTGATTTCCTAAAAATTCTCCAAAAAATAATTCATAATTTTCTATAGTTTTATATTCCCTCACTTTTTTAAGGAGTTCCTTCGCCAAAGAATCATCAACAGCAGTTATCGACCATCTTGTTGGGACCAATTTTTTGTTCTTCTTCAATCCTAAAACTCCCACACTCAAAATTTTATTCAAAGAGGATAAAGGAATTTTCCTTTTATATAATGTTGAAAGGGCTTCATTCGCTTTAACCTCGTCATTAATAACATAATCGACAATCTGTGAAACTTTAACATTAGAAGTTATCTTTACTTTTTTCAACGAAGCAGAAAGTCTCTTCGGGGCCAATACTTTATCTTTCTCTTTATTTATTCTTACTTTGTTTTTTAGTTCTATTTCTAAATCCACCGACTTTGAACTAACCCCAATTAATTTTGTCACATCCAAAAACTTATTTTTAATACGAACATCCGTCGCTCTGGATCTAAATCTTGAATTCAGGAGATTGTTTCTCAGTTTTAAAACATCTTCAATCTTAAAATCTTTCTCAGCCCAATATTCTTCAGCGTCGTAAATCCAAGGATTCTTCGGAAAACCTAAAGGTGAAAGAACACCGACATTCATAAAAGGATATTTCAAAGAAGAGCCAACAAAAACACTCGGAGGAGAAATCGCCCCGAACTTAGAAAGATCTTTTAACTTTCTTAGTTTAAAATTCACATCTCCAACTTTTTTAACTTTACCAAATTTAAAATCAGTCATACTAATCTCTCGAAATTATCTTCATCAACCCTCGCAAAAAGATTTATATTATAATTATCAGAAGAATTCTTAAGAAGAAAATTATCAATAAAATCAGCCATCCTCAAATTATTCGACAAAAGATTTACTTTGTGTCTTTTGGATAAAGTCAAACCGGAAATCAAAAAATCAAAAACCATAGAACTCTCTTCATAATTATTCTCAATATCAAGACCCTTAGAATAAACAAAATTGTAATCTATTTTAAAAGCCCCTTTGAAGTGAATTATTTTCTTCTTCTCATAAAATAAATCAGACAACCTCTGTTCCAAATCAATTTTTCTCTTCGCATTAAAAAATCTTTTATCATAAGTACAAAGATAATGTTTACTTCTCCCGTTTTTATATCCTTGTTGATTCTTCATTCTATTTTTCAAAGAACTAATTCCCTCATTAAATCTTTCAAAGCTTTGTTGAGTAATATAAAAATCTTCTCCAGCTTCTAAAGAATAAGAGAGATTTTCCTTAAAATTTTCTCCCGCCCGATGATCTTTAAGGGATCCAAGAATAACAGATAAATCCACAAGACAATAATCCTTTTCCTCAAATTCAGATAAGGGAAAATAAAAATCTTTTTTGGGAGATCCTTCGGAGGAAAAAATCATAACCACCCCCTCTTAAAAATCCCGGAATCTCTTATTTCAAAAGACATTTCTCTCTCGGACAAACTTCTGTGTTTCAATAAAAATAATTTTCTGCCCCTTTCTTTTTTCAATTCAAGTATACATTTACTCCAATATTTCATTAAATCTCCCCCGACAAAATTCGTTTTCTTTTCTTTCCCTTCTCTGATTTCTTTATTTTCTAAAAAATTAGAATAAACCTGATTCGTTATGATTACCGGTATGTTATCTTTTCTTGAAATTTTCGCGAGAAAACTCATTTGAGAAGCCATACTTGAATTTATCTCTTTTATCTTTTCAGAATCCTTCAAACTTGAAGCTTCCCCTAAAGTCAATCTATAAAGCATTGCCATACCATCGACGACAATTAGACCAATCTTATCTTTTTTAAGAAGAGAAGCCAATTTTGAAAAAGAGTCTGCCTGTTCTTTAAATGTCGTCGGTTCGAGTAAAAAGATTTTCTCTAAAACCTCTCCGTATTTCTTACCAACAAATTGTTTGACTCTGTCGAGAGAAAAACCCCCCTCGGTGTCAACAAAAATTATCTTTTTTCCCTTGAGAGCCTGACTACAGGAAACCAAAATACAAAAATTCGTCTTCCCAGTTCCCGGCGCCCCTGCAAGCATCGTTATAACTCCACTTTCATAACCTCCTTCGAGCCATTTATCCAAATCCTCACTTCCAGTAGAAATTTTAATATTTTCCATAAACGAAAAAAAGAACTACCTTAATAAATTCTTTCAAACATTAAAACCTATTTCATTTTACTATAACAAAGTGGTAACCAAATAGAAAGATTTATAAAGCTCTAAAGGTAAGAATTCGTATGACAAAAGAAAAATATAATCAAGATGAGAATATCAAAAAAGAATATACTGAAAAAGAATTAGAAGATTTAAGAAGCATGGGTATGGAACTCCTCCAAGGATATATCCCGAAAGTAGCTTTATCCTATTATGTAAATCAAGAGGGCTCAGATTTTGGAAAGGATGTCCAAAAAACAGTAGACGATTTCCATTACATTCCTTCTATGAAAGCTCTTGGAAACTCAGGATACCTCCTCAATATTTTACTTAGTTCAAGAAAAAATGGAAAGATATTAAGTGGAGAAATCTCTGAAGAAGGCATTACCAAAAAGGCAACAGAAGATATGAGTGGAGCAATAGGGCAAATAAAAGTTGGAGATTTGAAAGACTTTATGGAGTTGAAGATTCCAAAAGAATACGAAGACAAATATATTTTCCAAATGATAACTTCAAAAGACAAAAAAGAAAATGAAATTGGTCAAACCGTTTTTATGTCCCTTCAAAATTATTTTGTTAATGATGGAATTAGTGATGCTTATTCACAAAAAGCAAAATCCTTTCCAAAAACACTTGAAAAAATTTTGGACGAAGAATCAAAGAAGATAGAGGAAACTAATTAGAAAAATTATTAATTTGTAAAAATTACCTCTTAAATTAATAAAAATGAAAGAAAAAATCTTGGAATGTTTTTTGGGAATCATAAGAGAAGATTTTAAAGAGAACCTCATAAATATAACTGGAAGAAATTTTTTAGATGAAAATCCTTTTAGATTAAAACTATTATCTGAAAGATTTGAGGATGTCCTTTTTAATCATGAGGGAATTTCACAAACCCCGATTTTAGATTATATTTATTCTGGAATTTTCCGCCCAGATTTAGTCGCAAAAAATTGGGAATTTTATGGGGGAACTGCGAGAGATTTCTTCAAAAATTCAAGGATCAAATATTCTCTTAAACAAGTAACTTTAAAATTGTCAAGTGCCTACGATTTAATCTCTGAGGAAGACCCCAACTATTACGGACTTTCGAATTATTCTCCAGAAATTTTAGAATCTTTCTACCAAACATTCAACGATCTAAAAAACCTGAATGAACCAGAATCTAATTTGGTTTATTTTAAGAAAAGGTAATTCAAAGCATCGTTTATATCTTTAACAATCACATCCGGATTCATTTTATGAACCTCGGCCCCCATCTCTATCGTTTCTTCATCAGCCAGAGGGCAAACGAAACAACTCAAACCTAAATCTGTAAAAACTTCTTTGAGTTCTGGTTTTCGTCGAAGGATTTCGGAGAATTTCGTTTTTCTATTCACGACAAATTTCTTCTTTGATTTAATTTTTTTAGAACCTGATTTCCTCAACAATGGAAGAAATTTTTTTATTAACAATAAAACAAAATCAATCTCTTTTTTTGTATTGTATTTACTCAAACTAAATCGCACTGAAGAATTAATTTCTTCCCCGTTTAGACCAATTGCTTTCAAAACAAAGCTTCTCGTTTTTCCGGAACAAGCACTTCCAATAGAACAATAAACCTCCTCGTCCGAAAGCATATCTTTAAGCACCTCCGAATCTATTCCTTCAAAACGAACATTTACATTATTGATTAATCTCAAAGTCCTGAAAGGCCCGTTGAGTTTCGTTCCGGAAATCTTTAATAATTCTTCAATAAAATAATCTCTCAAACTCCCTATCTTTTCATTTTTCTTACGAGAAAAGCTTTCTACAGCTTTTGCAAACCCCACGACTCCAGCGACATTCTCGGTTGAACTTCTCAAACCTCTTTCCTGCTCTCCTCCGTGAATCAAGGGTGTTAAAATTAAACCTTTTTTTATATAAACAGCTCCAACTCCTTTCGGTCCGTAAATCTTCTGGGAGTCCAAAGTAAGCAGATCTATTTTCTCCCGGACAACATCAATAGAACACTTCATATAACTCTGAGAAGCGTCTGTATGAAACAAAACCTTTTTCTTTCTGCAAAGCTCGCCAATTTTTTTAATGTCCTGAATAGTCCCGATTTCGTTGTTTCCGTGGATCACCGAAACTAAAAGAGTCTCATCATTCATCAATCCTTTTAATTCCTCAAAATCTATAAATCCCTCGGAATTCACAGATAAATAATCCACCTTTGCACCTCCTTCTTCAAGCCATTCACAAGTTTTTGAAACAGAACTATGTTCAACATTCGTTGTAATTATATTATTTTTGAATGACGGAAAAAAAGAACCCTTCAAAACTAAATTATTCGATTCGCTCCCGCTCGAAGTGAAATAAATTTCTTCTGGCAAAGCATTTATTGAATCGGCAATTATTTTTCGCGCTTTCTCCAAGGCAATTTTGGATAATCTGCCAAATTCGTGAAGAGAAGAAGGGTTCCCATAAAGTTCAGTTTGAAATTTATTCATTTCTTTAAGGACAGAATCCTCAACTTTTGTAGTTGAAGCATTATCTAAATAAATCATTCTGTTCAAAAAAATTCAAACTTTTTAAATTAATCTAAA
>CAYWQG010000018.1:0-7589 GCA_964460635.1 Candidatus Woesearchaeota archaeon
AACAAGCTATACAACGAACTAAAGTTCGTTTAATATCCCATATTCACAAGTTATATAAATTTATTTGGTTTATTATTATTATTATGCAGGATGTATTAAAGAAATTGGATGATGAATTAAAAATAAGGAATTTTTCCAAACAAACTATTAAGAGTTATTTGTTTTCTGTAAAGAAATTTTTAAAATATTCTGAGAATAGGGAGCTTAATCCACAAACTGTAAAAGAATATATTATAAAACATCTAGAGATACAAAATCCATCCAGTGTTGCTAAGGATTCTTTTGCTATTAAATTTTTCTTTGAAAATGTCTTGAATGAAAAATTGTTTATTCCTACTATTAAAAGAAATAAAACTCTTCCAGATATATTAACAATTGAGGAAATTAGAAAAATAATTAATATCATTACAAATATTAAACATAAATTGATTATCAAGTTACTTTATGGGACTGGGCTTCGTGTTGGAGAAATTGTAGAATTAAAAAGGGAAAATCTAAATTTTGATAATGGCCTAATTCATATCCACTTTACCAAAGGCAGAAAAGATAGATTTGTTAAAATTCCAATATCTATTGGTGAAGATTTAGAAAATTATTGCAAAATTTCAAATTCAGATATTTTATTTTCAACAATGATAAAATCAATTAATCATTAAAATAAATAGTTTTATATATAAAAAGATTTAATTATTTTTGTAGACTTGGTCGGGAAGTTAGTTCCCTTCATTTATGCAAACTGGTTTTATGGCAGATGACTGGCAAAAAGTGAAGAAGGAATTAATGAGATTTTAAGTTCTTGCCGAGGTTTTGTCCGCTTTGATTTTACATTTGTGAATCGGGTCAGAGAGGGGATCCAAGCAGCCCTAATCTATTTGTTTAAGTGTTTGGCAGGTTGCAAAATGATCGTGTTTGAAGATAGTCTCTTATAAATTGAGTCTTTTACTTTGCCTGCTTTAAAAAACATAAAAAATGAATAAAAAAAAAGATACTTCTGTTAGGAAATTTTTTATTAAATTAATAACAGAACATAAAAAAGAATTTTTTATGATCGTTTCGATTGCTACATTGGGTTCGGTTTTAAGTGCAATTATACCTTACATTTATGGAAAACTTTTTGATTTGGCAATTATTCCCTCGACAAAAATAACTTTTTTGCTTTCATTAATTGGGGTGTGGGCAGTTCTAGGATTAATTTCAAGTTTTACTCAATCAAAAACATCTTCTTTAGGAAGTGAGCTTGGGGCAAAATCTTCCTTTGAATATGAAGTTCATTCGTATGGGCATTTTTTAACTTTACCTGTAGCATTCCACAAATCTGTAAAAACTGGAGAAATCCTAAATAGAATTTCAAATGCGTCAGGAAATATAGAACAATTCATTGAATCTGTTTCTGATTTATTTCCTTCATTTTTATTTTTAATTTTTTCTTTGGTAATTATGGCTTTTGTGAAATGGGAACTTGCACTTGCTTTAATTTTTGTTCTTTTTGTTTATGGATTTTTTACATTCATTTATGCTAAGCCAATTTATGAAAGTTTTAGGCGATTAAGAAAAATTTATGACCGAGAATATGGAAAAATTTATGATATTCTTTATAATGTTTTTTTGATAAAAAATTTTTCCCTCGAAAAAGAAGAGGAGAAAAAAATATACTCTTCTTTAATTGAAAAAAATTTGAAATCGCGAATTGAAGCTTTAAATAAATCAAAAAAATTACAATATGTTCAGGGAGTTTGTTATACGCTTGGATTTGTTTTTATTTTAAGTATTGCGATTATTTTTTTAAGAAATGGAAAAATTACCTCTGGAGATTTTATTATGTTCTTTGGTTATACGAGTTTAGCTTTTAGTCCTTTTTTTAGATTGAGCCGTTTTTATGAAGAGTATAGGAAAGTAAAAGTTGCAATTGAAAGAATTATAAATTTAAATAAAAAATCTCCGGAGTCTATGAAACATGGAGATGAAATAATAAAACATTTTTTTGGAAAAATTGAATTTAAAAATTTAGATTTCGGATATGAAAAAAATAAGAGAATTTTAAAAAATATAAATTTAAAGATTCTTCCGGGCGAGAGTGTTGCTTTTGTAGGAGAAAGCGGAGTCGGGAAAACAACTCTTTCTGAATTAGTTTTAGGATACTATGAACCAAAAAAAGGAAAAATTCTTTTTGATGGAATTGATATTTCAAGATTAAAACTTAATTGGTTAAGAAATCAAATTGCAATTGTTCCTCAGGAAATAAGTATTTTTGATGATACTTTAATAAATAATTTTAGAAAAGCAAAATCAGATGCAACAAAAGAAGAAATTATTGATGTCGCGAAAACTGCAAATTCTCACGATTTTATATCTAAACTGTCAAAAAAATATGATACTCTGGTTGGAGAAAGAGGGGTTAAACTTTCTGTCGGACAAAAACAAAGAATTGCAATAACGATGGCTTTTTTAAAAAATCCAAAGATCCTCATTTTAGACGAACCAACAGCTTCCCTCGATGCGAAATCAGAAAGAAAAGTTCAGGAGGGAGTTAAAAAACTGATGAAAAAAAGAACAACTTTAATAATTGCCCATAGATTTTCAACGGTTAGAAATGCAGATAAAATTGTAGTTCTAGAGGAGGGAAAAATAGTAGAGGTTGGGAATCATAAAGAATTAATTAGAAAAAGAGGAAAATATTATGAGTTATACAAACTACAAAGAGGTATTGAATAATATATGATTAAGATGATTTATACAAATTCAGATGGAGGTGCAAGAGGGAATCCTGGTCCTGGGGCCATAGGGGTTTTGATACGAGATGAGGAAAAAATATTAAGAAAGTATGCGATTAAAATTGGGGATTATGTTACTAACAATGTTGCGGAATACGAGGCCCTCATAAAAGCTTTAGAACTTGCAGGAGAATTTACAAAAGGAGAATTGACTTGTTTTCTCGATTCTGAATTAGTTGTGAATCAATTATTGGGAAAATACCGGGTGAAAAATCCTAATCTTTTAATTTTGTTTAGAAAGGTTCAGAAACTTCAGGAGAATTTCAAAGATATAACTTATATTCATGTGAGCCGATGGAATAAATATCAAAGAATCGTTGACAAATTATTGAATCACGCGCTAAATCAAGATAAGAATTATTAGTTCTAAATTTCTTTTGAATATAGATTTATAAACTCTTTTTTTATTAAAAATATATGGGAAGGATAGATGAGATAAAGAAAGTGAGACTCAAAAAAATTGAAGAGTTAAAATCAGGAGGAACCAAGGGTTCCGCTTCTTTAGGTTTAAGTGAATCAGAGGGCGTTCTTCCTTACGCTTACAGATTTGATAAAAAAGATTCCTGTTTGGATTTACAGAAAAAATATGAAGGGCTTAAAGCCGATTCTTATACAAAAGATTCTGTGAAAGTTGCCGGGAGAATAATAATAAAGAGGGAATTTGGAAGGCTTTCTTTTTTAATACTTCAGGATAATTCTGCGAAGATTCAATTAATTTTTCAGAAGGGAGAGACCAGAGAAGAAATACTTAATTTTCTGAAAAAGTTTCTTGATGTTGGAGATATTATTGGAGTTGAAGGATTTATTTCTAAAACGAAGAAAGGCGAATTATCTATTATTGTTCAAAAGTTAAAATTACTTACTAAAGCGATTTTGCCTCTTCCGGAAAAATGGTTTGGTTTGAAAGACAATGAAGAGAGATATAGAAAGAGATATTTGGATTTGATAATGAATCCTAAGGAGAAAGAAGTTTTTATAAAACGAGCAAAGATTTTGAAAGCATTGAGAGATTTTATGGATGAGAAGAAATTCATTGAAGTAGAAACGCCCCTTTTACAGAATGTTTATGGAGGAGCGAACGCAAAGCCATTTAAGACTCATTTTAATACATATAATTCAGAAGTTTTTCTAAGTATTGCTCCCGAACTTTATTTGAAAAAAGCAATTGTCGGGGGATTTGATAGGGTTTATGAGATAACTAAAAAATTTAGAAACGAAGGAGTTGATAGGCAACATAATCCAGAGCATATGACGATAGAATGGTATCAGGGTTATGCAGATTATAAAGATGGTATGGAAACGTTCAAAGAAGCAATGAAAGCAGTTGTGAAAAAGCTTTTTGGAAAATTGACTTTTGAATATCAGGGTGAGAAGATTAATTTAAATAAATGGGAAGTTATTCCTTTGTTGGAAGCAATAAAAAAATATGTCGGAGTTGATGTTGATAAAATTAAAAATGATATCGAGGCAAAGAAAATCGCAGAAGAACACGGGATTGATTCTAAAGCGGTTACAAAGGTGAATCTCCCAGACGAATTAATGAAACTTTTTAGAGAGAAACTTATTCAACCAACATTTCTTATTGATTATCCTAAAGATCTCGCACCGCTCTCTAAGCGGAAAAAAGATGATCCAACAAAAGCGGAAGTTTTTCAAGCGTTCATTGGAGGAATTGAACTTTGTCGGGCTTATTCTGAATTGAACGATCCTTTATTACAAAAAAAGAATTTTGAAGAACAAGAAGAAGAAAGAAAGAAAGGGAATAAAGAGTTTATGCCTACGGACAAAAGTTTCGTTGATGCTTTGAGTTACGGAATGCCCCCTACTTGTGGGGTCGGAATTGGTATAGAAAGACTCGTTATGTTATTCACGAATAAAAGAACAATACAGGAAGTTATTTTATTTCCATTTATGAAAACGAAAAATGAATAAATTACCTATGAACCAAGAGCAGGCTTTTGAATTGGTCAAGAAATATAATTCTAATAGTAGAGACATTATTCATTATTTAGAAAGTGAAGCGATTATGAAAAGCGTTGCAGAAAAACTCGGAGAGGAGGTGGATTATTGGGGCATGCTCGGATTACTACATGATATAGATTGGGGAATAACTAAAGAAAATTCTAAAGAGCATTTGGCGAAGGCGCCAGAGATTTTGAGAAAAAATGGTTTTGATGAGGAGTTCATATCAATTATAATCTCTCACGGTTACGGCTATGATTGTGCAGGATTAAAAGATAAGAAAAGAACGAAATTAATAGAATATGCTTTGGCGGCTTCTGAAACAATGACTGGATTGATACATTCTTATGCGATTATGCGAGGGAATAAGATTTCAGATATGAAATTAAAAGGTCTAAAGAAAAAATTTAAAGAAAAATCTTTTGCGGCAGGAGTTAATCGAGAAGAGATAAAAGAGTGTGAGAAAATAGGAATCTCATTAGAAGAATTTTTTGAGTTGTCTATCAAATCAATTAAAAATATAAAGGATAAAGTTGGTTTAATTTAATGGGAATCATAATAAAAAGTAACATAAAGAAATTGGTGAAGGAGTTAGATAAAGAGCACGGTGTTTCGAGCGTTGCTGAGAATGTTGGAATTGCTTTGGAGAGAAAAGTTGAAGAAGTTTTAGAGAAGGCGATTCAGAGGGCGAAAGCAAATAGACGAAGGACACTTCAAGGAAGGGACATCTGATTATACTTTTAAGAGAACTAATATTGATTCTAAAAAATTATAAACCCCTTTCTCTTTCTTAAAATATGGATTCTATAAAAGAAAAAAGAATAAAAGAGATTACTCAGCTTTATTATTCGAGGGAGGATGTTCAAAAAACGATTTTTGAATTTTCAAAAAACAGAGAAATTTCTCCGAGGTATTATGAAGGTTTTGGAAAAAGACCAGATTCATTTCAATATCCTAGCGATATTTTTGAGTTTGCAAAAAAAGGTGCGACTTCTTTTAATTGTTCAGAAGAATTGTGGAGAGATCCTTTGGAGATTAAGACGAATATGAGCCCGGAAGAATACAATAAATTGAGAATAGGATGGGATCTTTTATTAGATATAGATAGTAAATATATAGATTATAGTAAGATAACTGCACAGTTAGTTGTTGAAGTTTTGAAGTTTCATGGAGTTAAAAATTTCGGAATAAAATTTAGCGGTTCGAAAGGGTTTCATATAATTGTTCCTTGGGCGGCATTTCCCAAAGAGGTTCAGGGGAAGAAAACTTCAGATATGTTTCCGAATTTTCCAAGAATTTTATTGAGATATATAACAGAAAAAATAAAGGAGCCTTTGATTCAGAGGGTTAGCGAGTTAATGGTTAAGCAGAAATATGTCAAGGATTTTCAGGTTCCGAAAGAAGTTATGCCAGATATAATTCTCATTTCCCCTCGTCATCTTTTTAGAATGCCTTATTCTTTACACGAGAAAACTGCACTTGCCAGCGTTGTTCTTTCAGAGGAAGAGCTGAAAAATTTTGAAATGAAAGATGCTTCACCCTTTAAAATTAAATTAAGAAATTTTTCACCAGCTTCAGAAAAGGACGAAGCGAAGGAACTTTTATCTGCAGCTTTGGATTGGGACATGGATAATGAGAAAAAGAAAACATATGAAGGGGAAGAGAAAAAAGAAGTTTCGAATTATGAACCTATAAAATTGAAGGATGTTTCCGAGGAGGATTTTCCTAATTGTATAAGAAAAATTCTTGAAGGAATGCAAGATGGAAAAAAGAGAGCTTTGTTTGTTCTTCTTAATTTATTTCGTTCTTTAGGAATGGAGAAAGCAGAAGTTGAAAAAAGAATTTCTATTTGGAACGAGAAAAATTCTCCGAAACTAATGGAGGGTTATATAAAATCTCAGTTAATCTGGAGTTATAGAAGAAAACCTTTGATGCCTCCAAACTTTGGAGATTTTTATAAAAATCTTGGTGTTGATGTTTCAGATGAGTTTAGAAGGAATATAAAAAATCCGGTTCAATATATAATAAAGAAAAGTAAGCTTAGGATTGATTCTAAAAAAAGTCAAAGCACGAAAACTAAAAAATCACGAAAGAGAAAATGATTGTTAAATTCTTTTAGTTATTTATTTATCCTTTTAATAAATTAAAAGTCTTTAAATCACGATATCATACATAATTCAAAATCCTACTATTATGACGGAAGAAAGAAAACTTTAAATAGTTGAAGCTCTTTTTTTATATTATGTCTCTAAACAATGTACTAAGAACAGCGACGATGGAGGATCTAAAAAAAGTTACCCTCTTTATGCTTAACAATTATGCAAGACGAAATCATGAAACTTTAACCTTTTTTTATGATAATGGAATTATAGATGATTCTTCAATTGAAGAGGTATTAGAAGAATCTGTTTTTAGACAAGCAAGACAATATTATAAAGCCATAACAAGAAAAGGAAGACCTTACACAATTTGGGCAGACCATATAGGAAAACCGGAATACCTTGCTTATGCATTAAAAAAAAATAAATTTTCTAAAAAAGAAATTAAGCAAATTCCATTTGACCATGGAGAAAGTGCTGAAACATTTCCTCAGTATTATGGTAGAGAAAATTTACTTTCAATTTTAAGAGAGGAGCTTCTAAACCCGAAACCTCTTCCTAAATTTGAAGGTTATTATGATCCACATCCAGTTTGTGAATGTTAATATTAAGTTTTTTTCCTTTTGATGTTTTTATTGATTGAACTTTGTTCTTGATGATAGCTTTTGAAAACTTCTTCGGCTTCACCTCGGTCACATTACTCTTTTGTTCCACTTTGTTTCGTTTGGGTTAAGCAAGAACAGTTAAACAGAAAATC
>CAYWQG010000018.1:7689-9089 GCA_964460635.1 Candidatus Woesearchaeota archaeon
AAAATCATTCCTCCAATTTTTTATTTATGTTTTAATGAATTTTCTTTTTATTTATTTTAAGAAAATTTATAAAGGTATTAAAGTTGTTTTAGATATGAAAAAAAAGGTGTTTTTTGGTTTTGTAATTTTAACTTTGTTAATTTTTCCATTTGTTTTTGCGGTTCAAAATGAAACGACACAGGTTCAAAAGGCTTACGCTTGTTTGAATAATACTATAAACACTAAAGGATGTTCTCAACTTTCGACGGAGCAACAATCTTTTGCATTATTGTCCGAGGGTAAATGTGAAGCAGCACTTTTGAATAATTCTAATGGGGAGTCTTGGAATCACGGAGATATAAAAACAACCGCACAAGCGATATTGGCTCTAGATTCCGTTGGAAAAAATACTACAAAGGAGGAGAACTGGTTACTTTCTCAAAATAAAACTTTTTCTAATTTCAATTGGTTTTTAGAAATCGATAACTCCGGAGAAAGTTCGTGTAATATTACTGGAGGGAATTCTAAAGTTAATTTGAAAATAGGGGCTGATAAAAAGATAAATAGTTTGACCTCGAATAATTGTTTGAGTATTTCCTCAGGAGGCTGGTGGCTCTCGATTTCTCCATCTTGTTATGATAAAACTTTTGAAATTACCTGTAATAAAAGTTTTTTGACAGATCTCTTATATACTGAAAATGACTCTTCAACAATTCATGTTCTTGGAGGAACGCATTCTTCTTCAGAGGGTGGAACAACTTCGGAAAAAATAAATTTACTTTGCTTCAAAAATTCTAATAACGAGTGTAATTATGAAGGGAGTCTTTGGGCTACCTCAGTTCTTAGTTACAAAGGTCGTGATGTTTCTCTCTTCCTTCCTTATTTGACAAGTCTCGAAGACAGTTCTTCTAATCAGAGATATCTTCCAGATTCTTTTCTTTATAATTTGATTGGAAATTCTTATGAAACGAAGTTATTGGAAGGACAGAAAAATAATCAATACTGGGATGTTTCAGGAAATAAATTTTATGATACCGCAATTGCGTTGATTCCATTTAGGTCGGGACAAAATACCCCTTCAGAAGAGAAAGGTGCTAAGACTTGGTTGTTGAATGAACAAGATTCTTCTGGGTGTTGGAATAATAACAATATAGTAGATACTGCTTCTATTCTATATTCAGTATGGCCTAATCTTTCTCCATTCAATAAAGGGACAACTACTGGAACAGCGAATGGAACAACAAACGGAACAGATGAAATCGCAACTTGCCAAAGTTTAGGTTATTTTTGTGAGACAAACATAGCTTGTTCGGATGCACAGGGAAACGAACTACAGGCTTATAGTAATTCTTGCGGTTATCCAAATCTTTGTTGTGATAAATCAGCGATTAATAATTTAAATAGTACTGGTGGGAATGGAA
>CAYWQG010000019.1:0-8981 GCA_964460635.1 Candidatus Woesearchaeota archaeon
CTAAAAAATCTAAAGGTTTTTAAACTCTTTTTCCTCACAGATTCTATAAGATGGGATTATTTAGTAAAAAAAAGAGTGATAAGAATAGATTAAGTATGCCTGCAGACTTACCTAAACTTCCAGACCTTTCTGATGTTAATGATTTGATTTCTCAAAAGTTGCCTACCCTTCCAACCGATAAATTCGGAGAAAAATTCTCTAGAAATAATATAAAGCAAGCAGTGTCTGGGGAAAAAGAGGTTGAAGAGGAGGAAGATAATGATGAAGAATCTTCCTTCCGAGATTTTAAAAAGAAATTTGAAAAAGAAACAGTTTCCTCTCCAAATGAAGAAGATGATTCTAAAAATTTAGGAGGATTCAATCCTTCAACAAAAGTCAAGGAGAGCTCTCCAAAAGTTAGTTCTAGTTTTGTTTCTGAAGGAAAAGTTGGAATTCCAAAAGAAGGTCCAATTTTTGTTCATATAGAAGAATTTAATGAGGCGATACGAAAGTTTAAGAATACAAGAAAGGATCTTTTAGAAGTAGAAGAGGTTTTGTCAAAAATTAAAGAGATAAGAGTTGAAGAATCGGAGGAATTGAAGAAGTGGGAAGAGAAAATAAAGAGAACGAAAGAACAAATTGAAATTATAAATAAGAATATCTTTTCCAAAGTTAATTTCTAAAATGAAACAAAAAGTTAAGAGAGTAAAAAAAAGGATTAAGTCTAAAAAGACGAAAGAAAGTTTGAAAGAAGGGCAAATTTATGTTCAATTGGATTCTCAGGAATCTTACGATTTTAAAGAAAAAAGTTTAGAGATAGAATTTTATTTATTAAAATCTTTAAAATCTTTAAAAACTTATTTAGTTTTACGGGAAGAGGAAATTGTTTTAAAAAAGATTTTAAAGAAAAAGATTTCAAATTTTTTAAGAAATCTACAAGAGACTAGGAAATTCCTTCCAAAGATGAAAGAAGAAGATTCGAAGAAAGAATCTGTTGAGATAAATCATCAAAAAACTCTTGAAGAAGAATTAAAAGAAATTCAGAAAAAATTAAATTTATTAAGAAATTCTAAAATTGATTCTATTCCTCAAAGAATTAATTAAATTGAAATTGATTCTTAAACAATTAGTTTTTTATACTAATCTTTATTAGAAATTATATGGCTCTAGAGAATTTCAAACAAATATTTTCTAAAACTTTTTCTCCTCCTGAAGAAAATTCTTTAAAGTATAAACCAATAAAAGTTTTTTATTTAGTTTTTTTGATTCTCTTCTTTGCTCTGCTTGCCTTTCTTCTTTTCTCGATTCCAAAAACACCGAAGAATTCTTGCGGAGATGGAACTTCATATAATTCTTGTTCGACTAATCAACCTTATTTCTGTGATAGAGGAACTTTAATTGAAAAGGCTTCTCTGTGTGGGTGTCCGAAAATTATGAACAGAACTAGAGACAATTGTACTTCTGTGTTTCAGACGAATCCAAGAAAAATAAGATTAAATTATATTTTGAGAGGTAAAAAATATGGAATTAATTTTACTATTTATGGAGGTCTATCAGATTATTTATTAAATAAATCAAAGGAAATTTATTATTCTCAGAAGAGTGTTAATCGGGAAGAGTTAGAAAAAGAAAAAGTGAATAATCTTCAACAGAAAGAATTATTAATTCCGCTCTTAGTGAAAATACAAAATTTAGGTTTGACTAAAATCGATCAAATGAGAGTTGCAATAAGTCTTGTTCAAAATGTTCCTTATTCTCTTACTCAAAAAACAGTGAAAATCAGAGGGTATAAAATACCTATTTCGATTTATCCTTATGAAGCTTTGTATAATAATCACGCTTTCTGCGAGGACAAATCCTGGCTCTTAGAGTTTTTATTGAAAGGGATTGGATATAAAACCGCTTCATTTTATTATCCCTTACAAAATCACGAGGCGGTTGGAATTTCTTGTCCCTTGAAATATAGTCTAAACAAAACCGGATATTGTTTTCTGGAAACAACCGGGATTTCTATACTTTCAGATAGCAATAATTATTATGCCGGGGGGGTTTTCCTAAACACAACTCCAATATTAATAAAAATGTCTAATGGAACTTCTTTAGGGGATAAACTTTATGAATATGCTGATGCAAAATCTCTTTCAGAGATTGATTCGGATAGGGTGAATTCTACTTTAACGTTTTATGAATATTTCAAACTTAAAAACCTAAGAAAAAAATACGGCTTGCTTTATTGATTTTATAAAAATAAAAAAGTTAATTTTAAAAATTTTAAAAAATAATTGCTTTTATTCTTCTTACTCCTGAAGAACTCGATTGCTCTTTAACGATTTTAAAATTTTTTAACTCTCTCGTGTTCTCAACATGAGGTCCGGCACAAATTTCTTTTGAGAATTCTTTACTCTTTATACCAATAGAATAAACTCGAACGTTTTCACCATATTTCGAATCGAAAACTCCCTCGGCTCCGGATTTCTTCGCTTTCTCAATTGACATAGTATTACAAGTGACCGGCAAGTTTAATTTTATTTTTAAGTTTACTAAATCTTCGACATTTTTTATTTCTTCAGCAGTTAATTTTCGGTCAAAATTAAAATCAAATCGTAATCTTTCTTGTGTAATGTTTGACCCTTTTTGATGAAGATTTGGTTTTTTAAGGACAATCCTTAATGCTTCATTTAATAAGTGACAAGCGGTATGAAGTTTTTTCGTTGCCTCAGAATTATCCGCCAATCCTGATTTGAACTTTCCTACCGATGCTGTTCGAGAAAGTTCTTGGTGTTTTTCTAATTTTTCTTTGAAACCTTTTTCATCGACAGGGATTTTCTTTTCATCCGCAAGTTCTTTAATTATTTCAATTGGAAAACCATAAGATTGGTAAAGTAAAAATAATTCTTCTGCATTTATTTTTTTATTTTTAGACATCTTTTCAAATTCTTTCAATCCCTTCTCCAGAGTTTTCTGAAATCTATCTTCTTCTTTTTTTAATTCTTCAAATATCTTTTTCTTATTCTTTTCTAAAATCTCATAATCTCTATATATCTTTATAACTTCTTTTGCGATTTCTGTCGTTGCATTTATTCTTGAAATTGGAACATCTATTTTTTTTAAATTTCTGACTGCCCGTCGGATTAACCTTCGAAGAACATATCCTTGTTCGGCATTCCCAGGAGTAATCCCATCTGCAATAATAAAAACTGCCGCTTTGATATGATCCGCAATAATTCGCATTTCCTTTTCATTTCCTTTGTAAGATTTCTTCGAAATAGATTCTATTTTTTTTATTATGGGCTTCCACATATCTGCTAAATAATTATCCTCTAATCCATTCAAAATTGCGACGGTTCTCTCAACCCCTCCACCAAAATCAATATTTTTTTGTTTTGCTAAGTTATAATTTCCTTTTTTATCTTTATTGTATTCCATTATAACATCATTTCCTATTTCTACCCAGTTTTTATTTTTTGGATTGAATATCTTTGGCGCGGGAGTTTCATCGGGCTTCCAATAGAATTGTTCGGTACAAGGCCCGCATGGCCCGGTTAATCCTGCTGGTCCCCACCAATTATCTTCTCTTAAAAAAATTATTCTTTCGTTGGGGACGCCTAATGATTTCCAAACTTTTTCAGATTCTGTGTCCTTTGATGCGTTCTTATTACCACTAAAACAAGTAACTGCATATCTGTCTAAAGGAATTTCTAAAACCTTTGTATGGAATTCGAAAGTCATTTGAATTGCTTTTTTTTTGAAGTAGTCTCCTAAACTCCAGTTTCCAAGCATTTCAAAAAATGTATGATGAGTTGTATCTCCAACCTCTTCTATATCTCCCGTTCTTATACATCTCTGAAAACCCACTAATCTTTTTCCTTGGGGGTGGTTTTCTCCAATTAAAAAAGGAACTAATGGATGCATTCCTGCCGTTGTGAATAAAACTGTCGGATCGTTCTCAGGAATAAGCGAAGAATTTTTGATCTCTGCGTGACCCTTCGACTTAAAAAATTCAATATATTTTTTTATTAATTCTAATCTTTCCATTTAAAATAACTAATTTATGTTTTGTAGGTGTATCTTTTTATTTAAATTTATGGTTTTTCTATAAGGTATAATTCGAAGTTTGAATTCTCATAGGAGGAAATTATTTGATAAATTTTCTTTAAAATCCAACAACAAAAAAGAAATATTTAAAAAGTAATTTTTGTATGAAGAATTATGGTGAAAAAGATTTCCAAAACAAGTTCGAAAACTCTTTCTTCAAAGAAAAATGTCAAAAAGATTCCATTTTTGAAGAGACAAAAAATAAAAGTTTTATTTGGGAACCTAATAATCTTTTCTCTATTTTTTCTATTATCTTCTTTCTTATCTTCGAGGTTTCCTAGTTCTTCTTGGGGGTATGCTTTCTTTTTCTTTTTAGAAATTATTTTTGGAGTGATTGTTCTTGCCCTATTAATCTCCTTTCTAATCTTATTTTTTCTTAGAGAATTGAATATAAAAAAGAATTCTAAATAGATATTAATTTTATTTCTGGTTCCGTAAAACAGATAAATTTAATAATTTAATTTTTGATTGATAAGACAAGCCTCAGTAGCTCAGTTGGTAGAGCGTTACATTGGTAATGTAAAGGTCCTGAGTTCGACTCTCAGCTGAGGCTTCATAAAAACATTTAAAAGTCTGCCTTTTTTATAAATATCATGCCAGAAAAAGACACGATATTCAAAACAAAAGTTAAGTATGAGGGGCTTTTTAATTTTAGAGATTTTTATAATTTTGCTTACGAATGGTTATCCGAGGAAGCGAATTTATTAGTGATAGAAAAGAAGTATGAGGAAAAATTGAAAGGGTTGGCTAAAGAGATTACTCTTGAATGGAATTGTACCAGAGAAGTAACAGATTTTTTTAAATTTGAATTTGAAATTAAAATAATCCTAAAAAAGTTAGTAGAAAAAGAGATTTTGAAAGATGGGGAAAAAATTAAAACAAATGAAGGATCTATTAAAATAGAACTTAAAGGAAATTTAATAAAAGATTATGAAGGAAAATTTGAGACAAATGCTTTTTATAAATTTCTAAGAGGAGCTTATGAGAGATGGATAATTCCTTCGAGAATTGAAGAATATCAGGAGAAAGTTATAGAGTTGAGCAATAATTTTTTGAATGAAGCAAAAGATTATTTAGATATGGAAGGAAGTCCGAAATAATTCATAATAAATAACATATTATTCTTGAGTCTTTGAAAATTCTTTCAGAAGCTTTTTCTGTTTTCTGTCTAATTCTTTTGGTATTTCTACAATTATTTTTACGAATTGATTTCCTTTATAGAAACTATTGAGATGTGGCATTCCGAGTCCCTTTAATTTAAAGGTAGTGTGGCTTTGAGTTCCTTGAGGAATTTTTAGCTTAGCAGTTCCATTTATCGTTTTAACACTTATCTTTCCTCCAAAGATTGCTTGCCCTAATTTTATTTTTGTTTGAGAAAAGAGATCATCTCCAACTCTCTTAAAAATTTTATTAGGATTTATTTTTATCAAAACATACAAATCTCCCCGAGGGCCCCCATTTCTTCCTGCGCCCCCATGATTTTGAACCTTCAAATAAGCTCCACTTTCAAATCCAGAGGGAATTCGGAGTTCTATATTTTCTAACTTTCTCACTAAACCTTCTCCTCTACACGATTTACAAAACTCCCCTATTATTTTTCCAGAACCTCCACACTTTCTACAAATAGAAACGCTTGCCATTTGTCCAAAAGGCGTCCTCCTTATTTGTCTAACTTTACCTTTTCCTCCACAAGTTGAGCAGGTTTTTAATTTCCCTTTTTCTGCACCCGTTCCTAAACAAGATTCACAATTTACATAATTTTGTATTTTTATTTTTTTAACAATTCCTGAAAAAGCTTCTTCCAAAGATATTTCAATTTCTTTTTCAACATCCTCTCCTTTCATTGGGGCATTACTTCGTCCATTTGAAGCACCAAAAATATCTCCAAATCCTAAATCAGAGAACAAATCGGAAAAATCAAAATCATTAAAATTTGAAAATCCACCCTGATTGAAAGAAGAACTTCCTCCAGAATCGTATTGGCTTCTTTTTTCTTTATTCCCTAAAATTTGATAAGCTTCATTAATTTCTTTAAATTTATTCTCGTATTTTTTTCCTGCTAAATCTGGGTGGTATTTTTTAGCTAAATTTCTGAAGGCCTTTTTTATTTCTGCTTCGGAGGCTCCTTTATTAACGCCTAAAATTTCATAATAATCTTTTTCCATAAAAAAATCCAAGAACCTTTCTTATTTAAACTTTCTTCAATTAAAGTTTTTCTTTTTCCTCATCAACTTTAAAATCAGCATCAACAACTTTTTCATCTTTCTTTTCAGAAGTGGACTCTCCATTTTTCTTCTTAGAATTTTCCTCTTCTTGTTTTTTAGCTGCTTCTTGATAAACACTGGCTCCTGCTTCCTGAATAATCTTCTGTAAATTTTCTGTTTCCTTTTTTATTTCCTCCAAATTATCTCCCTTTGAAATTTCTTTTGCTTTTTTTAAAGCAGTTTCTATCTTTTCTTTTTCTTCTTTCTTTAATTTTTCTCCTAAATCAGATAGAGTTTTCTCAGCAGTGTAAATTGAAGAATCTAAATTATTTTTGATCTCGACATTTTCTTTTCTTTTCTTATCTTTTTCCTCATTTTCCTCAGCTTCCTTTATCATTTTATTAACTTCTTCCTCAGAGAGTTTCGTTGAGGCGGTGATGGTCATTTTTTGTTCTTTCCCAGTTCCTAAATCTTTTGCCGAAACATTCAAAATTCCATTAGAATCTATATTAAAGGTTAGTTCTATCTGAGGGATTCCACGAGGCGCAGGAGGAATTCCAACAAGGTTAAATGAACCTAAACTGGTGTTGTCTTTTGCCATTGGTCGTTCTCCCTGCAAAACATTTATTGTAACTGCATTTTGAGAATCCATTGCTGTAGAGAATATTTGACTTTTTTTAACAGGGATTGTTGTATTTCGGTCTATTAAAGGAGTTGAAATATTTCCTAAAGTTTCTATACCAAGAGTTAAAGGAGTAACATCTAATAGAACTAAATCTTTTATTTCTCCCGCGAGTATAGCACCTTGAATTGAAGCTCCGGACGCAACACATTCCATTGGGTCAATGCCTCTTTCTGCTTTTCTATTTAAGAACTTCTCGACAAACTCCCGAACAACAGGCATTCTTGTTGGTCCACCAACCAAAATTATTTTATCGATTTTTTCTTTTTCTAATTTTGAATCTTTTATCGCACCATCCAATGGAGTTTTACATCTTTCAATTATTGGAGCGACCAAACGCTCTAATTTTATTCTGGTTAATTTTGATTTCAAATGTTTTGGACCTTTATCTGTTGCGGATATAAACGGAAGATTAATTTCTGTTTCTAAAACACTGGATAATTCTATTTTTGCTTTTTCCGCAGCTTCCTTTATTCTTTGAACCGCAGTATCATCTTCTTCTAAGTTAATTCCTTCCTTACTTTTGAATTCTTCAATTATTCCTTTAGTAATCTCACTATCCATATCCGTTCCTCCTAATTGAGTGTCTCCAGCAGTCGATAAAACTGTAAAAATTCCTCCATCAAAGTCCATAACAGTTACATCGAGTGTTCCTCCTCCTAAATCGAAAACTAAAATTTTATGAGATACCTCTTTCTTATCCAAACCATAAGCCATTGCAGCAGCGGTTGGTTCATTTACCAATCTCACAACATCTAAACCTGCAATTTTCCCAGCATCTTTCGTTGCTTGTCTCTGATTATCATTAAAATAGGCCGGCACAGTTATTACGACTTTACTTACTTTCTCTCCTAAAAATTCTTCAGTATCCCTTTTTATTTTTTGGAGTATGTTTGCTGAAATTTGTTGAGGAGTATAAGTTTTTCCATAAATTTCATATTTAAAGTCTGTTCCTATTTTTCTTTTAACCGCTGTTATCGTTCCTTGGGGGTTAGAAACTATTTGTCTTCTTGCCGGTTCCCCAACGAGAATTTGACCATCTTTTGTAAAGGCAACAACAGAAGGAAATGCTTTTCCATATTCGGTTAGACCTTCCGCAGACGGAACAATTGTTGGTCTTCCTCCCATCATTACAGACGCTTCACTATTAGAAGTCCCTAAATCAATTCCAATTATTTTCTCTTTTTTTATATTTTCTGCCATCTCGTAAAATTATTTCTCAAGGTTTTTAAACTTTTTTATAAGAAACTTTAACCTTAGAGGTTCTTAAGACCCTCCCTTTAAACAAGTATCCTTTTTGAAGTTCTTCTAACACGATATTTTCCCTTTCTTTTGATTCTTCTCGAAGAATTGCTTCGTGATAAGTTGGATCAAAGTCCTTCCCAAAGGAATTTATTTCTTCAAGTCCTCTTCTTTTTAAAATATCTAAGAAGTTTTTCCAAACCATTTTCAAACCTTCTTTCTTTTCTTTATCTTCTATTGTATTCAAAGATCTCTCGAAATCATCGAGGATAACTAACAACTCTTTAGTCAAATTTGCTTCAGAAATCTCAATTATTCTCTTCTTCTCCTCTTCGAATCTAATACGATAAGTGTTGAATTCTGCCTGTAAATATTTTAATTGGTTTAATCTATCTTCTGCTAAATCCCTTTCTTTTTTTAATTGATTCTTTAATTTTTCAATCAAAGAAATTAAATCAATCTCTTTCTTAGCCTGAGAATCTTCCTCTGGATTTATAGGATTTTTTTCAAAGTTTTTTTTTGAATTTTGCTCTTTTTTCTTCATAATGAATCTTTTATAAAAAAGGTTTTAAGCCTTTCCATTAGTTTCTTTTTTATAAAAGATTTACCGTCCAGAAGTCCAACAAGTTTTTGAAAGAAAAGAGAATTAAAGAAGTATCCAATAATGTTTATATATTGAACAAAGCCGATTTCTTTACACTTTAAAATTAATATTTATAATAGGATTATATAATTTCTTTCTGAAAACAGCAAATATTAACAAAGAGAATTTTAAATAA
>CAYWQG010000020.1:0-3233 GCA_964460635.1 Candidatus Woesearchaeota archaeon
GGAGGAACGAGTTTGTCAGCTCCTCTCTGGGCTGGAACTGCGGCATTAATAAATCAAAAAGTAAATGGTCGTGTGGGATTAATGAATAAACTAATTTATCAACTGGCTAATTCTACGGATTATTCAAGGGATTTTCATGATGTGACTTTTGGAAACAATGGTTATTACAATGCGACGAAAGGTTACGATTTAACGACAGGAGTTGGAAGCCCTATAGCATATAATTTCGTTAATGATTTTTCCTCTTTTTTCTTGCCCTTTGTAAAGATTTTTTCGCCAACGAATAAAAGTTATTATAATCTGCTCAATTTAACTTTGAATTATACTGCAACGGATGCGAATTTAGATAAGGTCTGGTTCAATTATAATGGAACGAACACGACGCTGAATGGGAACACGACTTTCGCTGTTTCGAATAATCAAACTTCAACTCTGACGTTGTATGCAAATGATACAATCGGAAATATAAATTCAACAAACGTAACCTTTAAAATAATTTCCTTAAAAGTTGTTCCTACGAGTCCTTTGAATGATAGTATTGTGTTAAAGAAGAATCAAACATTTGGTTGTAATTCTTCAAGCGGAATCTCGTTGTCAAATGTGACCTTTAATCTTTGGAATTCTTCGGGATTTTTGATTAATTCTACTTCTGAAAATATAACCGGAACGAATAATTCTTCTGAAGTAAATTTTAACAATTTAATTTATGGAAATTACTCCTGGGGTTGTTTAGTTAAAGACGCCTCTGGAAACTCCTTTTCTTCTCTAAATTTTTCTTTAAAGCGACGATATTTTTTGATGAATCTAACTTTCCCACAAAATAATTCTTTTACAAATAAGACAGATCTAAATTTCTCCTGCGAGGTAAATTCTTCAAATAACTTAGCAAATTTAACTTTCGACTTATGGAACTCTTCAGGCTATTTGATTAATTCTTCTTTTGAGAATGTTAGCGGAGATTTTAATTCTACGAATTTTACTTATAATTTTTCCAATTCTTTAGAGGGAACCAACGGTTCCGCTTCTTTAGGTTTATCCGGATCGGAGGGAAAATATTTTTGGAATTGTAAAGCTCAAGATAATTTAGGTAATTATTCTTTTTTTGAAAAAAATTATTCTTTCATATATGATAAAACGAAACCAAATGTAAATTTAATCAGCCCTTCAAAAGGAGATTCTAAGGAAGGGAATTCAGTTCCGGTCACATTTAAATTTAATGTGACTGATGAAAATTTAAACTCTTGTTCTTTAATTATTAACGGAAATTTTTCCGAAACTAGTGGAATTGATATTTCAGGGAATCATTCATTTAACAAAACTTTAGCTCCACGAATTTATAATTGGACAATTTCCTGTTCGGATAAGGCAGGGAATTTTAATAATTTGGTATATAGAATCTTAACTATAAAGAGTTCTCCAATTGTACATTCGGGTGGGGGAGGGGGCGGAGGTTCTGGCGGAGGAAGTTCTCCCGTTGTTGTTAAAGAAGTTTCAAAGATTCCTAAAAGTATAAATATATTAGAGAAAGATTTAGGGATTGGAGTTACGAAAATATTAATAGAAAAAGAAATACTAAAATTTAGAATAAATAATAAGACAAATCATACAATAAAAATAGATTCTATAAAAAATTCTTCTGTAACTTTAGAAATTCATTCGAACAAAACTCTTGTAACTTTGAAGATAGGAGAATCAAAAAAACTTAATTTAAGTTCTAAGAATTATTATGATTTATACATAAAATTAAATTCTATAATTAATCAAAGTGTGAATTTAACTTTGAAAGTAATTAGAGAACAGATAAGACCGATTAGTTTTCAACCAAAAACAAATCCTACAATCGTAAGAAATCAAACTAAATCTTCAGTCAAAAATTCTTTATGGTTTCCCATTCTAATAATTCTTCTTTTTCTTTTAGTACTAATTAAAAGAATTATCTCAATTAAAAAAGCGAGAAAAGAGAGGAAATCTAAGAAAAAGAAGAAGGTGTGAAAAATAAAAAGAGATTAAGTTTTAATATTTTTTAGAAGATATTTTTAATAGTTCCTCGGAAGTTATAAATTTTTCTTTTCCAGTTTTCATATCTTTTATTTTTATTTTCTTTTTCTTTATTTCTTCTTTTCCAATAAAAATAATTTTTTTAATCTTATAAGCATTTGCGTATTCTAAAGCTTTTGAGGGTCTCCCATAAAACATTGATACATTTTTTCCTTTGTTTCTAAGTTTCTTTGATAATTGTATTGCTTCTTTGTCTTCATTTAAAGAAATAATGAGAATTTGTTTTTTTTCTGAATTTAGTTTTGCTAACGAACTTAATCTTTCCAAACCAAAAGAAATTCCAACACATTGGTTTTCATTGAATTTGTAGGCTCCGCCTCCTACAATTGTTTCCTTTAATCCATTTGTCTTGACTTCGAAGACGGTTCCATTATAGTAAGATAAACCTCTTGCCAAAGAGGGAGAGAACTTTGTTTGAATATTATAAATTTTCAAATATTTTTTGAGTTCTTTTATCTCAGAATAAGCTTTGTATTTTTCAAAATATTTTTCTTCTTTCTTAAAAATAGATAAAACTTTTTCAGCCCCAAATTTTTTCAGATTTTCTTTAATCTCTTCTTCGGACAATTTGTCTAATTTATCAATTTCTTTGATTACTTTTATTTTTTCTTTTATTTTTTCTTTTTCTAATATCTCATTTAATAATTTTCGATTATTGAAGTAAATCGTAAAATTAATTCCCAATTTTTCTAAAACATCTCTTGTCAATGAAAGAATTTCTGCGTCGTCTTTTATCGTCGATCCAATTGTATCCACGTCACATTGGGTAATCTGTCTGAATCTATTTACAGAAACCGGCTCGTCTCTGAATACTGGACCGATTTGGTATCTCTTGAAAGGAAGTTTCCTATTCTTCATTAACCTTTTTAATTGAAATGTGAATTCATATCTTAACGCGAGATTTCTTTTTCCTTTATCTTTTAATTTAAAAATATCTGAGATGGCTTCGTCTTCTTCATTATCTCCTTTTACAAATTCTTCATATTCAATTATAGGAGTTTCTGCTGGCTGGAAACCATATCTTTCAAAAACCTCTTCGAGTATTTTTTTTATTTCTGCTCGTTTTAAAGCTTCTTTTCCTAGGTAATCGTTGAATCCTTTGATTAATTCTTTTTTCATTTTTTATGTTTATTCGTTCAGGGTGGAAGATGTTCCAGTATTCTGCTGTCACGCTT
>CAYWQG010000020.1:3333-8549 GCA_964460635.1 Candidatus Woesearchaeota archaeon
TGTAACTCTTAAGAGGGTTGGAAATGAAAAGATACCTCTTGATAATATACAGGTTAATTTCATTGGGACTAATGGGAATAGTCTTCCGGACCCGGTTCTCTTCGGTTCTTTGAATGAAGGGCAAACAGCGACAAAGCAATTTTTTGGATTGACTAATGTTTGGCCGGTTGCTTATGTTGAGGCGATTCCTTATTTCAAGGATTCCTCAGGTAATGATTTCTTCTGTCCGAGAGTTACTAAAGAAATTACTGCATAAAACTTTGTAAGAGATTTTTTAAAGGTCTGGAAAAATCCAGACCTCTTTTTTTATTTTTTTAGGATTGAAAATATTTATAAATCCTCTTTAACTTATTGAAGAATGAAAAAAATATTCTTAATCTTCATCTTTGCTCTTTTTTTATTTTCTTTTGTTTCAGCAGATGTTCTCCTCGGACAAACTAACAAAGTTTACAATTTAGGTGAGACTTTTCAAACATCTGCAACGATTAAATCAAATGTTGATGTGAGTGGTATTTTGAATACATATTTAATTTGTGGAGGCATAAAGAGAAGTGTTTATCCAATTCTTTATCTAACGATTTCAAAGGGAACTTCTAAAAATGAGCCGGTGGATTTTCCTCTTCAAAAATCTGTTATAGGAAACCAAATTGGAAATTGTTTTGTTCAGGTTAATTATAGTAATAGTCTTACAAATAGCCAAACTTTTAAGATATCTAATAAATTAAATTTGAATATTAGTTTAAGTAAGAAATCAGTTAAACCTCAAGAGCAGATAGAAATTAAAGGAATCGCACTGAGGGAAGATGGGGAACCTTCCGACGGATTTTTGAGAATGACTATAAAAGAAGACAATAAGAATTTAACACAGCCAATAAACAAAGGGCGATTTGATTTTGAATTTTCTTTTCCAAAAGGAACTTCTTCTAAAGATTATACAATAAATTTTTTTGGTTATGAGAAGGATTCTGGGGGGACAATAACAAATACAGGAACTTTTTCTTCGAGCGTTTTCGTCAAACAAGTTCCAACGAATTTAGAAATAATAACAAATAACAAAGAAGTTGAACCTGGGACTAATCTAAAAATGAAAGTTATTCTTCATGATCAGTCTGGGAAAAATATAAATTCTTCAGTCGGGATAAGGATTTCTAAAGATTCGAAACTTCTTTTTGAGAATACAATAGAAACAGGAAAATCTTTGAATGTTTCTATAAGAAATAATGAATCCTCGGGGATTTGGACAATCAATGCAACTTCAGGTTATTTTAATGAAGAATCTCAATTTAATATAACTAAAAAGGAAATGATTAATGCGAAGATTCTGAATAGAACAATAGTAATAACCAATACAGGAAATGTTCCTTATAATAGATCTATAGAAATCCATGTTGGGAATTCTACAATTCCATTCGATTTGGGGACTCTTCAGGTTGGTGCAGAAAAGAGATATGTGCTTAGTGCTCCTGAAGGAGAATATACAATAAATATTTCTAGTGAAGGAGATCAAATATTAACTAAATCAACATTTCTAACTGGAAATGTAATAAGTGTAAAAGAAGTTTCACAGGGAGTTGTAAAAGTTGCAAGTTCTCCTATCGCTTGGATTTTCATAATTCTTATATTTTCTTTTGCAGGGTTTATAATATTTAAAAAGGGTTACAGAAAGAGTTTTATTGGAAGAGTTCATCTTAAGAAAAAGAAAAAAAGTATAATACATCATTCAGAAAAAGATAAACTTTTAGATTTAAGGAATCAGGCGCAACTCAGTTTATCTATAAGTGGAAATAAACAGGATGTGAATTTGCTTTGTTTAAAGATAAAGAATTTTACTAAAGTTCATTTTGAGGATGGACCTGTGAAAGATACTTTGAATAAAATAACTCAGATTGCGGAAGGAAAAAAATCTTATATTTATAGAAATGAAGGTTACATATTTTTCATACTTGCTCCTGTCGAGACTAAGACATTTCAAAATGAAAAAGCGAGTTTAGACATTTCCCAGGAAATAGAACAACGATTAAAAAAACACAATAGATTGTTTAAACAAAAAATTGATTATGGTTTTTCAATAGTTTATGGAACTATGGTTATAGAGCTTGTTGGGGGAATTATGAAATTTGCGGCTTTAGGGAATTTGATGTCTGAATCAAAGAGGCTTGCCGGATTTTCTCGAGGTGAAACTCTTTTGAATACGAGAATGAATACTAGGGTTTTGAGTTTCGCTAAGACTCAAAAACATAAGAAAGATGGTTTTGAGATTTATTCAATAACAGAGATGAAAAATAACGAAAAATATAAGGATTTCTTAGATAATTTTAAGAGAAGAATGGAATCAGCTTAATTTTTTAATTTCTTCTCAAGAAATCAAAAAGATTTTTCTTTTCAAATTCAAGAATTTTCTTATTTTTTAAAGATAGTTTAAAATTGACAAGAATCATTCCAGATAAAAACAAATTAACGATTAGAAAATTTTTGTTGTTCAGACTTTGTAAAGAAAAAATAAATTTCTGTATTTTATTTTTTATTTTTTCTTCTTCTATTTTTTTATTAATTATTTTTTTAATTTCTTCGAAATTAAAATCCAAATCTTCTTTTATCCTCTCAGGGACTTCTTGAAAGTCTCTTAATTTTTCTTTTTGAAAATTTGATTCTAATTTAAACTCAAAAGTCTCTTTTGTAGAAGGAACGTAATAATCTAAATGGTTTTTGTTATTCTTTTTATCTTCATCAATTATGAAAAAAGCAGAACAGAGGAAAGCATCTTTTTTTTCTTTTTTAAATTTTTTAAAATCTTCAGAGAGCCTCAAATCTTTTAATAAATCTTTAAAATTCATTTTTTATTTCCTTAGATAGTCTTTCTGAAAAATCTTTCATGGAAATTTTTTCTATTTTCTTTTCTCCATTTTTTCTAACTGAGAGTGTTTTATCTTTTTCCTCTTTCCCTCCAATCACTAAAATATACGGAATCTTTTTTAATTCAGCATCTCTTATTTTTGAAGAAAGAGGGCTACTTTTAAAATCTGATTCTATTCTTAATTCAGAAATTTTTTCTTTTAGTTCTTCTAAAATTTTTGTAGCATAGGCCTTATTTTCATCGGTGAAACTTAAAATTCTGACTTGAATTGGACTGAGCCATATTGGAAGATGTCCATTCTTATCTTCAATTAAAATAGCCATAAATCTTTCTAAGCTCCCATAAATGGTTCGATGAATCATTATAGGTCTTTTTTTCTTATTATCTTTATCAGTGTATTCTAATTCAAATCTTTCAGGCATTGCCATATCCAACTGAATCGTTCCAGTCTGCCAGGTTCTTCCTAAAGAATCTTTAATATGATAATCTATTTTAGGTCCGTAGAAGGCTCCATCTCCTTTATTAATTGTATATTTAATTTTTAATTTTTTTAAAACATTTTCTAAAACTTTCTCCGTTTTGTCCCAAATTTTATCAGTTCCAATTCTTTTTTCAGGTCTTGTTGAGAGTTCTACATGGTCAAGATTTAAATTGAATTTATCGTAGACAACTTTAACTAATTCGACGATTGCCTCTAATTCTCCTTCAAGTTGTTCTTCGGTGCAATAGATATGTGCATCATCTTGGGTGAATTGAATAACTCTGAACAGCCCTCCAAGAACTCCACTCAACTCTTGTCGATGAACCTCGCCTAATTCGCCTACACGTAAGGGCAAATCCTTATAACTTTTTGGAGTATTTTTATAAACTAACATCCCCCCCGGACAATTCATTGGTTTAACAACGAATTCCCTTTTTTCATAATTAGTTAGAAAAATATTTTCCTTATACTTCTCCCAATGTCCTGAGATTTGCCAGAGTTTTTTATCTAAAATTTGAGGTGTTTTGATAATTTGATATTTATTTTTTCTGTGAATTCTTTTCCAATAGTTAATTAATTCATCTCGAATAATTAGACCATTATTATGCCAAAAGACCATTCCGGGAGCAACCTCTGAAAAACTGAATAAATCCATTTGCTGTCCGAGGATTCTATGGTCGTTTGCTTTTAATTTACTTCTATCTAGGATGGATTTTGAGATTTCTCTCAATAATTGTTTTGGATCATAATTTTCCTCTTCCGAAATTTTAAAATCTCTGCTCAATTCACTCAATGGATGTCCTTTAACTTTCATCTCAAATTCTTTGTAATAGCCGAATGGGGCTCTTGTAACTTCAAAATATTTCTTTAAAGTTTCTTCTGCTTTTTTCAAGACTTCAATTGCTAAAGTTGGATTTGCGAGTTCTTTTGAAAGATGGGCGTAGGGATAAAGGACAATTCGTTGAACCTTTATTTTTTCTGAGATCTCCCGAATATCTTCGACCAATTTAGAAACAATCTTCTGAATATTTTTATCAGATTTTTCTACTGCAACAAACACGACTAAAACTTCCTCTACATGTTTTGGTTCTTTTTCTTTCTCATCTAAGTCTGGAATTGTTTTTATTGCTTTTTTTAGAGGTTTAAAAGTGATATAATCACAATGTAAATTTAAAGTTTTCATAAGAAGAAATAAGGTAAATACTTTATAAATGTGTCTTTGAAATTACAAATTTTATTTTAGAGTTGTTAAGAAATATAGAGGAGAAAGATTTTTGTTGACTAAAGAAAACTTTATAAAAGAGGAAATACTTTTTTGTTTATGGTATTTATAATCCTTGGAATAATTGTTTTAATTTTAGTTGTTTTTATGTATTATTATAATCGCTTTGTTGTTTTAGAGAATCGAATAAATAATTCTTTGTCGCAGATAGATGTTCAATTAAAAAGACGGGCGGATTTGATTCCTAATTTAATCGAGACGGTTAAAGGTTATACTAAGCACGAAACGAAGGCGATAAAGCTCGTTACAGAAGCGCGTAAAGCGATGCTCTCTGCGAATGGAATTCAAGCGAAGATGAAAGCGAATCAAGGTTTGGAATCTGCTTTGAAGAGCATTTTTGCTATAGCGGAAAATTACCAAGATTTGAAAGCGAATACTAATTTCCTAAAACTACAAGAAGAACTTGCTTCTACTGAAGACAGGGTGGCGTATTCGAGACAATATTATAATGATACAGTTCTTTCTTATGAGAATACAATTAGAAAAATGCCGGGAGCTTTCTTTGCAAGATTGTATGGTAAGGAAGGAAAGAAATATTTAGAAATTGATGAAGCAGAAAGAAAAGTAGTAAAAGTGAAGTTTGAAGATTTATAATTTTT
>CAYWQG010000021.1:0-4293 GCA_964460635.1 Candidatus Woesearchaeota archaeon
AAAAAGTATGAATGAAGAATTTGAAAAAATGTCGAAGATGATTGATGATCTTTAACAATTAAGCAGAGACCGGGAGTCGAACCCGGAAAAAATCGGGCTGCAACCGATTGCAGTAGCCGTTGTGCCATCTCTGCATAATATGTTTTCCGTAAAGCGCCCCGGACAGGATTCGAACCTGCGACCTACTGCTTAGAAGGCAGTCGCTCTATCCAGACTGAGCTACCGAGGCAAACAAGGATAGGTTAGCATCCTCACTCTATGATTTCTACCTTGCACTCTTATTCTTTACTCCTCTAACTAAATGAATAGTCGCACAAGAGCTACCAAGCAAACAAGGATAGATTGAGCCTCTTGATTCTGTGAGCGAGAATATAAGTTTTCACTCAACTTCGCTTCACTCGTTAAGGCCCATTCTTGTAATTTGATTATAAGATTTCCTTTATATAAGTTTCATAAAACAAGGCTTTTAAAATTTTTTAAATAGAAAAATTGTCAAAATCGTGAGCGAGGATTGTATTTTTGAAATATTTCTTTGCCTCGATTAGCATTTTTTCTTCATCATTTTCATATCTCCCACTTAAATGAGTTAAGATTAATTTTTTACAGTTAGATTTTTTTGCGATTTCCCCTGCTTGTTTAGTCGTTAAATGAAAATGTTCCTTTGCTTTTTCTTCAAGATTTTTTTCGAAAGTTGATTCACAAATAAGAATATCTGAGTTTTTAGAGATCTTGTAAGTTTTCTTATTTATTTTCGTGTCTAAAATAAAAGATATTTTTTTTTCGGGTTCAAGATAAGTTAGTTCTTTATATTTTATACTTTTTCCAGAAAATTTTATATTCTTACCTTCTTTCAATTTTTTTAAAAGAGGGCTTGAAGGAATTTTTAATTTTTTTAATTTTTCTTTATCTATTCTTCTTTTATTTTTAAGAACAAAACTATAAGCATTACAAGGAATGTTGTGTTCCATTTTTTCTGATTCTAAATAAAATTTCTCATTCTCAAAAAACTTTTTATGAACTTCTTCCACTTCTAAATTGAAATTTGGTTTGAACTCAAAAACTTCAAATAATTTTTTTAAAAAGTTTTTTGTTCCTTTTGGTCCGTAAATTTTCAAAGTCTTGTTGTAGCTTCCTAAAGAAAGTGTTGCGAGAAGCCCTGCAAGTCCTAAGGTGTGGTCTGCGTGTAAATGAGTTAGAAGTATTTTTGTTATTTTGAAAGGGTTTTGTCCGGCGATTCTTAATTGTCTTTGTGTTCCTTCTCCACAATCGACTAAAATGGTTTCCTCGTCGTAGTTTAAGATTATTGCTGAATGGTTTCTTTTTTTTGTTGGAATTCCATCAGAGGTTCCCAAAAAAATTAACTTTATCATAAAATAAAAAAGGAAAACACTCTTATAAATTTTTTGAACTAAAGATTTTTAGAAAATTAGTTTGAAATATTTATCCTTATACTTTTTGTAATCTTTTTCATTTCTTCTTCACTAGGCTTTTGTTTGAGTGGTTTTGTTGGGAGTGTTCCAAGTCCATCCTCTTTGGTTCTTGGTAAAAGATGAATATGTGCATGTTTAACTCCAACGCCCTCTATAATTTCTTCAACCCAGTCTGTTTTAAAAGTTTTTTGAAGGGCTTTTGTTATCTTATAAACAAGTTCTGTGAATTTTTTATAATCTTTAAGTCCTAAATCCCAAACCCACTCGTAATGTTTTTTAGGGATTATTAATAAATGGCCCTTTACAAATGGAGAAATGTCCAAGAAAACGAAGAAGTCTTCGTCCTCAAATATTTTGTGAGTTGGCATTTCTCCTCCAGAAATTTTACAAAAAATACAATCTTTCATTTAAAAATAAAAAAATAAAAAGTTTTTCTTAAGGAAATTATTTCCTCTTTCTAACAACTTTTCTTCTAGAACTCTTTACTGAAGCCTTTCTCCTCGCTGGTCTCTTCTTAACAGACTTTTTCTTAGCAGCAGCGATTGCCCTTTTCTTCTGAGTTTCTAAAACTACAACTTTCTTCTTAAGCGATCTAATACTTATCTCTAGTTGTTTTGGAGTTTTTGTTTTTGCCATAAGTCACCTCTAATTTAATTAATTCATTAGAGATATTAAACTTTAAAAACTTTTTTATAAATTGGAAAAACAAGAATTCTTCTTAATACCATTAAAAGACTCTTAATGAATTGAGTTTTATTTTTTTGACTTCTTCTTTATTGATTCTTCAAGGTCTAATTTTTTTATTAATTCTTTGTATCTGTTTCTAATTGTAACTTCAGTTATTCCTGCAACGTCTGCAACTTCCCTCTGAGTTCTTTTCTCGTCGTTGATTAAAGCCGAAACATACAAAGCCGCCGCGGAGATTCCTGCAGGACCTCTTCCAGAAATTAATTCAGTTACTTCTGCACGATCTAAAATATCTAAAGCAGTGCCTTGTGTCTTTGGAGATAACTTTAATACAGAAGAGAACCGAGAGATGTAACCCTTCGGAGAACTTTGTTTTATTTTTATTCCTAATTTTCTCACAATAAATCTATATGTCTTTCCGATTTCTTTTCGGTCTACATCAGAGGCCGTTGACATTTCATCTAAAGTTCTTGGGATGTCATATGAACGGCAGGTTGCATAAAGACAGGCGGCGATTACAGATTCCATACTTCTTCCTCGGACCATGCTTCTTTCTAGGACGAATCGGTAAATTCTTGAGGCGTCATCTCTAACTATGTTTGGTAAAGATAAGTAAGAGGCGACAATTCTTAATTCCGCCATAGCTAATCTCAAATTTCTTTCGATACTTGTTGAGACTCTCTCTTGCCATTTTTTTAATTTTAGAAATCTCTTTGTATTTTTTGGTTGAAGTTTATAAATGTCTGAAAGCATTCCTACTGTTGTTATTAATCCCTTGTCGAACTTTTGTATATTTATTGGAGATCCTCCCCTTCCACTCTTTACATTCTTGTCAAATTTTCCTTGTGGGTCATCTCCAGAATTCATCATCTCTTCTTCAAGAAGAATTCCGCAACTATTACAGACTAATTCTCCTTGGTTTGGATTGTAAGAGATATCAACACTTCCACATTCTGGGCATTTTTTTATTGAACTCATTTGATAGTTAACTTTATAAAGGGAACTTATTTATAAAACTTTCTCTTTTTGTAATTATAGATAAATAGTAATAATCCTTTTTAAAAAAATTTATAAACTGAAGAATAATCTTATTCTTGTCTTTATATTAAGACTTAAGTTAAAAATGAATAAAGGTAGAAAATTTACTGGGAAAAAATATGTAAGTAATCGGAAAAAGAAATCTTACGAGGGTTCTGGACAGCGAAGACTGGTTTTTAAAGGAGAAGAAGAACAGAAGAAGTCCAGGAGGGTCTTAGGGGGAAATAAAAGGGTTTTTTTGACGAGGGCTAGATTTGTTAATTTAGCGAAGGCTGGAAAAAAGAGATTAGAAGTTCTAAAGGTTCTAAAAACTCCTTCGAATAGATTCTTGGCCAGAAAAAATATAATAACTAAAGGCACAATCATAGAAACTTCTTTAGGAGAAGTAAGAATAACGAATAGACCGAGTAGGGAAGGAAATTTAAATGGAGTTTTAGTTAAATAGATTATATTTTAAATAACAAACTTTAAAAATAGAAACAAACAAATTAAATAATGAAAAATAAATTTGAGAGACCTTTAGACTTTTTGAACGTTTCAAAAGGGAAGAAAGTTTTGGTAAATATAAAAGGAGATAAGCAGATTGTTGGTAATCTTCTCGCATTTGACCTTCATATAAATTTAGTTTTAGAAAATGCTAAATTTTTGGAAAATGGAGAAATACGGACGAGTCTTGGTTTAGTTTTTTTAAAAGGAGAGACAGTGGTTTTAGTTTCTCCTTCGACAGATTAATAATTTTATAATTCTGTAAGATAAAACAAAAATTTTAAAAGTGAGTATAACTTTTATAAAAGTATTTATTTGGGGTCTAAAGGTTGTGGATAGGATAAAAAAGAATAAGATACAATGCCGGTATAGCTCTCGTGGGAGTATTCATTTTGTGTTTGAAATACGAGTGCGAGGTAGAAATAAAATTTCTGCCAGCGGTAAAGCGAATACAAGATTCTCATTACCACTTCGCTAAAATGCCTGTATAGCTCAGCGGTAGAGCGACTGCTTTGTAAGCAGTAGGTCGGGAGTTCAAATCTCTCTACAGGCTTTTGATGATGTTACGAGAAAAAGAAAAAGACGGTAGTAAGAATCTTGTATTCCCTCTACAGGCTTTTGATGATGTTACGAGAAAAAGAAAAAGACGGTA
>CAYWQG010000021.1:4393-8546 GCA_964460635.1 Candidatus Woesearchaeota archaeon
TTGTATTCCCTCTACAGGCTTTTGATGATGTTACGAGAAAAAGAAAAAGACGGTAGTAAGAATCTTGTATTCCCTCTACAGGCTTTTGATGATGTTACGAGAAAAAGAAAAAGACGGTAAAGAAAATTCTATTTGAATTTTAAAGATTTGTTTTACAAATACTAACAATCAGATATAGATTAATCTTTCGAAGATTCTACCTTTAGAATTCTAATGTCAAAGAAAGAGAGTGGATAAATTTTCTTTAATTTTAAACTAATCGTTTTTTGAATACGGCCTTTTATTAATTCTTTAAATAAATCCTGTGTTTTTTTTGTTTTGAGATATTCTAATATCTCTATCTTTGTTTTGTCTCTTAAAGCTTTTCTAACACTTCTATGGACTTTTCTTCTTGTTACAAGGAATGGCTTTATTTTAACTGAACCATCTTCACAATCTCCAGAGAAAGAGTCCTCGACGTAACTAACATTTTTTCTCATTACCCTCTGAAAAAAAGGCTGAAGTATTTGAATTTTTGTTGCTTCACTGGTTACTTTCCCTTCTTTTACGATTGTTTTTAAAGTTAGAATTGTGTTTTTCCCTCTAAGTAATTTTGAGAGATCATATTTAATGAATCTATTTCCCAAATTTTCAATTTTATCTGATAAAAGAGATACACTTTTATTCAATATTTCTATTTCAACTTCAAAAAATTTCTTCTTTAATTTTTTAACCATTTTATACTTGTATTACCTTTGAGGCTCTTGTTCCTTTATTCTGATATTTTCCTTTTCCACATTCTATACAAATATAAAGGATGTTTGTCTTTTTGTTTGTCTTAGTTTTTCGTTTGAATTTTGATACTGGAGGCTTAGAGTATTTTCCGTGATTGCCGATTCCTCTGTTTGAACCTCTTAACTTAGCTCTCGCGAGAGAACCTCTTTTAAGGGCTCCTCTTTTTGCACCGCTTGAAACTACTTTTATTTTTTGTTCCGTCTTTTTGTTACAATATTTGCAAAACCGGTTGGTTTTTTTTGGTATTTTCATAAATAGATTAAAAAATTTTTTCTTTATAAAACTTGTTAATCTTTTGGGTTAATTTGCTATAGCCCCACCAGGATTCGAACCTGGGTCTCCGCCTCCAAGGGGCGGTATACTTGACCACTATAATATAGGGCTCCGATAGAACCTTTTTTAAGAATTCTAACTTATTTAAAAATGCTTGTGTAATATATTTCCCTATTAACTTCTGTTTTAGAAGGAGAAAACCCGAATAGGAGCTTCTTTAGATTGAATTTTTGAGAATATTTTTCTCCGAGAAGGGTTGTTGCCAATTTTTTGTATTCTATTGCTCCTGGAGAATTCGGTTTGGTGGTTGTGAAAGGAAGAAAGTTAGAAACACTTTTGAGCACATTTAAATCATAAGGAATCAAAGCAAGAACGGGGGATTCTATTGTTTTTTCTATGTCTGAAAGCGGAATTTCAAATTTTTTATTATGAACTTTATTTAAAATCAAACCTTCAATTTTTATCCCTCTTTGTTTTGCCAGTTTTACTGATTTTAAAGTTGAAGCTATTGTTGGATAATCTGGTGTTGTCACAAAGATTAGCGAATCTGAAGACATCCAAACCGCAAGGGATTCTTCGTTCAAAGCTGAGGGGGAATCAATTAAGATTATATCATAAGAATCTCTCAAAGGTTTTAATTTTTCCTTTAGTTTTAAAGGAGATAATTTATATTTATTGAACAAAAAAGAAGGAAGTACATCCAACCCATTAATTGTATGAATCGCTTCTTCAGTTTTTATTTTTCCCAAGAGCACGTTTGATAAACTTTTCTTAGGATCTAAAATATTGAAATGCATCCCAAGGTTTGGAGTGGATAAATCTCCGTCTACAAGCAGAACTTTTTTGCCCAATTTACTAAGCGTGTCTCCGAGTGCTACGACACTAGAAGTTTTTCCTACACCCCCTTTGAATGAAACAACTCCAATTGTTTTCATAGGTTTTCTAAATCCTTATGGTTTAAATAGTTTTTTAATTCAATCCAGAGGGCCTCGTCAAATAAACTTAGAAGATTAATTCTTTTATGTAAAATTTTCTTATTAAATTTAATTTTTTAAAACAACAAAATTATTCATTCCGCGTCTTTTTCTTATTAAAAATTGCTTTGCTTCAAGTTTATCTAAAAGTCTGGTCATTTTAACTTTTCCTATTTCTAATCGTTCTATTAAATCTTTTTGAAACATTGCTCGCCCTTCTTTTAGAAGAGTCTTAATTATTCTTTTTTCCACAGAGTCAAGTTTCGATAAATCCAATTTTTTTCTTTTTTCTTTTATCTTTTTGATTATGATTCTTTCGTCAGGTTTTGAAAACATAATATAAAGTCCGATTATTAAAATAATCGCGACGATTGCGATTCCAAATCCGAGTTGAGTATTTGCGGTTCCATGCATCACACATTCAAGCCCCATAGTACATTCTTGGTCAATTACTTTTTGAAGTAAGGAATTAAAAATTAAAACTATTCCCATCATAACGACGGCAAGACCAATAATTAACCAACCAACTTTTTTATTTTCCATAATTTATCAAAGGGAGTTTCGTTTTTATGTTTTTGTATTCTTTTTTGAATAATCCTTTTGAGGTTTCTTTATTTTTAATTTAGAATTATTCTAGAGGTCTTTCAAAACGCCTATGAAACTAGTTTCACCAAAGCGGTTAAATAAAGCTCTTTCATATTTTTTTTATGGAAAAACAAAACCATACAAAAAAGGAAAAAGGAGGTAATAAAACCAACACCACGTTTTATGTTCAGTTGGCCTTAGTTGGTCTTCTGTTAATTGTAATTGCGTTTAGTTTAGGAAGGGGTTCCGGGAATGAAGGAGCGACGGGTATAGTTTCTGTTTCTGCATCAGAAATAATTCCTCAAGGAGTTCCTGCGATTTATGGAAATGAGTTAGGTGTTTCTTATAATGATGTTTCTGCAAGTAATCCGAGTTTAGCAGATGCGACGATAAAAAAACTTGCACAGTACGAAGGAGAGAAATTAACAAAAGAGCAAATGTCAAGATATATTAGAATCGGGAGTTCGATTTCCTGTGAATATTGTTGTGGCGCAAAGGCTTTGGTATTCAGTAACGGACAAAGGGCTTGTGGATGTGCACACAGTTATGCGATGAGAGGTTTGGCAAAGTATTTGTTAATAAACCATCCAAATATGTCTGATGGAGAAATTCTTTCTGAATTAGGGAAGTGGAAGACACTTTTCTTTCCAGGGATTCTCGAAAAGAAAGCACAGATACTCAAAGCGAAAGGAATTGATCCAACGAATTATATAAATTTAGCAAGTAACAAATACCGGGGAATTGAAAAGGGGCAGGCTAGTGGTGGAGAAATGGTTGGAGGATGTTGAGATGAAAATATTTTTTATTTTTTTATTCGTCTTGGCATTTTTGCCTTTGACTCTTGCTTGCGGTCTGGGTCACGAAGGAGGAACTTCCAGTTCTGTTTCGACGAATGTTGACGGGATCCACGAAGGAAATATAATGTATGATTTTTATGAAATCGGATTTCTTCCATTTTTAATTATGATTCTTATTATAATTTCTTTAGGATTATTTATTCTTTTAATGATTAAAAATTTGAAAGGAGGTAAAAATTAAAATGGATAGAAAACTTTTTTTATGGATTGTGATTGGAGTTCTACTCTTATTTGCTTTGTTCTTAATGTTTAAAGTAGGAGCTTCAGGAGGGGTTCAAAGTGTTTCAGGTGTGGCAAAGAGTGTAGCATCTTCGAGTGCGATGGTCGGAGGTTGTTAGTCTAATTTAGGAGATGGGGAAGAAAACTAAAGTATCGTTGAAATTAGAGACTCTTTTCGTTTTAATCTTGATAATAATAATTTTCTCTTTGGTGTTTGTTCTTTATTCAGAAAACGAAGGAAAATCTTCTGTATCTGGAGTAGACTTATTTAATGGAACTATTACTAACTTAAAAATAAGTTTAGGAAATATAAGTGGAGTTGGTGTTTATGATAAGACTTGTAAAAGTATTGGAAACGGATTGACCGAATGCAATGCCGGAATAAAAACGGAAAAGTATGGCGTCTTGAATTTTAACTATGTTCATAATATGGCTGTTGAACCGTGTATAGTCTCTGGAGATAAATTACAA
>CAYWQG010000022.1:0-8429 GCA_964460635.1 Candidatus Woesearchaeota archaeon
GATTGATGATCTTTAATTTTTTCAATTTAGATTAATTTAAAAAGTTTGAATTTTTATATATGAAGAGATGGGATTATTTAAGATTTTTAAAAAGGGTGAGACAATTCCTCCAGATATTGGTGCGGAGGATTCGAATGAAGTTTCTTTGAACTTGAATAAAAACTCTAAAAAAAAGAAGGTGAATTCTTCTGCTCTTGGAGATGTTCAAATTGAAGAGTTAAAGGCGAAGATAGAAATGTTGGAGAAATTAGTCAAGGAATTTTCCGGACGTTTTTCTAAAGTTAATCAGGAAATTGGAGAGATCAGGCAGTCTGCTTTTTCTAATGAAAAATCTGCAGGGGTTGCCGAGAAAAATTCTGAAATGGCGGTCAGTTTTGTTAAGGAAATGCAACCAGAAAAATTGACACTCTATCTTAAAAGATTTAATTCTCAGGTTGATGTTATTAATGAACGATTGGGCGCGAACAGAAAATTCTATCAATTTTTAGAAGGTGAGGTTTTAAAATTAAAGAAGAAATCAGACTCTTTGATTGGTGCAGATGCTCTGTTTAAATTTAATAAAGAACTGAATGAAGACATGATTGAATTGAGAAAGACGAATCGTCTTGTTAAAGCTCAGGCAGATAAGGCGGAGCAAATTTTCATTAATTCCAAAAGGGAAATTTTAAACAATCAGAAATTAAGTCAAATGATTATAGATTTGGATTCTTCATATTCTTCTTTAGGAAAAGCGGTGGAAAAATTGAGGTTGGATTACAGTCGTGTTATTTCTACTAAAGATTTCAATGATTTTAGAACCTCCTTTGAGAAGAGGTTGTCTATAGTTGAACGTTATTTTTCTGCATTTGAGAGTATAAAATCTAATAATGAAAAGATGCTTAAAATGGTAGAGTCGTTTGCTTTAGTTTCTAAAAATAATAAGAAGAATATTTCGGACATTGCGAGGGTGGTTGGAGAAAAGAATGTGCCGGTTCCAATTGATTATAATTCTAAACTTAATTCTTTACTCTCTGTGATAGACTCTCTGGCGGATCAGTTGTCTGTTGTTAAAAAGAAACTCAAGATAAAAGATAATAAAGAAAAGGCGCTCTGATAAAGACCGACAGATTTATTAGACTAATTTATTTTGAAGGTTTTTTCTCAACAGATAAAAATCAAATGATTTAAAAATTATCTAATAGTATAAATTGAATGGACAAAAAGAAACTTTTGAAATTTTCTGCATTGGTCTTCCTATCTGTTTTAGTGATACTTTCTTTTTATTTGGGACTCTTTAAATTCTCTGGATTCTTTATTTATAATAGTCAGCCGAATTCAACGAATGGTGTTGATACATACATAAAGGAATTATCTACGACGAATTACGGGACGAGTTCGGTGTTAGAAGTGGGGAAGAATTCTAATCCTCGTGAGTTCAGAAGTCTTTTGAAGTTCAACATTTCTTCAATTCCCTCAACAGACACAATCCTTTGGGCAACTTTGAGAGTTTATGTGAATTCTTCTTCAGGAATAGGAAATAGAACAATAAATGTTTATGGAATAACGAAGAGTTGGGAAGAATTAGGAGCGACTTGGGACAATAATTCTGTATCCTCTTTGTGGAGTTCTCCAGGAGGAGATTTTTCTGGAGAGGTAACTTTTAAAAATATAGGAGATGCTTCTGGTGAATATTATAATTTCACAGTTAGCTCTCTCGTGAGAGAATGGTTCAAAGGGACTTCTCCCAATTATGGATTCCTGCTTTTATCGAATGATTCCTCTGCCGGGAATTATACTTCTTTTGGTTCTTCGAACTCTTTGAATTCTTCACAAAGACCGAAATTAATAATTGATTATGTTTCAAATGCGCCTCCAACAATAATAAATTTAACGACGAACACGAATCCTTCATCCCCTATTGAAATGGGAAGTTCTGTAAATTTCAGAGCGAATTGGACAGATTTAGAAGGGGACTCTTCACAATTATTTATATGTAATTCCAGTAACATCTCCAAATCAGGATGTTCTTCTTACACTTTCTGTAATACTTCCATTTCCCAAACAAATCCTGCAGAATGTTCTTACACTTCTAAAATAACAGACAATAGGACGAATTCTTTCTGGGCGGGGATGTGTGATTTTGGAAATTGTACGACTTCGAACGAGAGCTTCTTTTATATAAATCACCCTCCGAGCGCATATCTTTTACAACCAAATGGGGGGGAAACTCTGAATGAAAGTCAAGGAGATTATCCAATTAAATTTAATAGTTCTGATGAAGATTCTGATGAATTAACTGCGAATCTTTACTATGGACAAACGCAGAATTCTACGACGAACTTAATAAAAAAAGATTTGAATTTATCAAATTATTGTTCCCCTTCAATTTCTTCTGTGGCGAAGAATTGCACTTATCTTTGGAACACGACTGGGATTTATGGAGATTATTATTTGACATTAATTTTGAATGATTCTTATTCTTTGGGAAAAGATTCCTCCTCGAATCTTTTTTTTATAAGGAGTCTAGAAGATAATATCCCTCCAAAGATTTCTTCCGTATCTGCGAATTTATCGGCGGTGTATCCTGGAACGAGCGTGCGAGTAAATGCGAGTGTGCAGGACCAGAATTTAAAATCTGTATGGATTGATTTCAATTATACAACAGAGAATTTAACTATGACGAATATAAATGGAACATTTCATACTGCGGATTTTTATGCTCCTGCTCCAGGGAACTATTCTTTTGTGGTATATGCACAGGATATAGTTGGAAACCTAAATAAGAGTGCTCCTTTGAATTTTTCCGTATTGACGCCTTTTGCGACGGAAAGTTCACTCGATTTTCCTAAACTCTCTTTGGTAGATTCGGTTATAAAAATTAGCAGTCAGTTAAATGCGACGAATCCTTTGAGAGGAGTCGGTGCTTATCTTAATGTTCCGGAAGGATTTGTTTTTACGCCGGGCTCTCCTCAACAATTCTCCTTAGGAAATTTTTCGAAAGGAGAAATAAAAACGGCAACTTGGTTTTTGTCCGTCCCCTTAAATGAGTCAATATACCTTTTGAATATAACATATAGAGATAATTATTCTGATTTATGGAATGGTAAAATTTTCAATATGACCGTCACCAAAACGCTCGGAGGATATTCTTCTTCTATGTCTGGTTATCCCTTAGTGAGTTCACAGACGAATTATTTTGTGAGAGCTTATTTCAAAAAGAACGGACTTTTGGTCAATCCGGATTCTACGAAAATAGAACTTTATGATTCTTTAGGGAATTTAATTGTAGGTCCGGCATTAATGCAAAAAGAGGGAAGCGGGATTTATAATTATACTTATCTCGTAGGAACTTCTGTGAATGAAGGTCAATGGGAAGCTGTAGTGAATATGACGAAGAATTCGGTTTCATATTATTCTTATCAATTCTTCAAAGTAGTCGGAGGGCCTTTCGATGTTAGAAATATAACAATAGAAAATTCTTCTGTAAATAAATTAAACATAAGTGTGACTGCACAAAATACTGGGGGAGTGAATAAGGATTTATATCTGAAATGGAATTTAACAAGATTAGATACTGGAAAAGTTTTGGATTCTGGGGGAGATACTTTTATGGTCTCGGCGAATTCTAAAAGATTTTGGACGATTGCTCCTGTAACAAATTATGTTGGTCAGGTGAAAATAGTTTTCTTGGGGTATTATTCCGGAACAGAAAGAGCAGGAGCCTATAAAATTTTTAGCACAACAAGCGCAATTGTAGGAGGTTCTTCCAAGAGTCCTGGAGGATCTTCCGGATTGAGTGGAGAAACTATAAAACAATCCCCCTCACTAAACAAAACGAACGAATCAAAAATAATTTATAATTTAACTGTAGAAAGTTTCGACTCGGAAGTTTATTTAGAAAAAGGAGTTAAGAAGACAACTTATTTATGGATTAATAATACCGGCAATGAGATTCTAAAAGCAATTTCTTTAAGTATAAATGGTTTAAATAAATCTTATTACAACATAACTCCAGCATATATAAATTCCTTAAATCCTGGAAAAATAATGAGAATAAAAGTAGAATTCTTCTCTTCTAAAACTTTTGGAAAGACCTCTGCAGTTTATATTTTTAATTCAAAAGAAAAAAATGTAACGAAAGAATTTAACATCACTTCTTTAGGGGGACTAGATTGGATGAAGGAAAGGCAAAAAGAATTAGTTGGAAATCTTAATTCTATAAAAGAGAAAGCTTACGAAAAAGGATTAGGAGATTCCTTTTCGACTTGTGAAAAGTTATTGAATGGAGTGAATGTTTTAATTAAGAAGGGGAAATTTATAGAAGCAGGGAATTTGGAGGAGAAAGTTGAACAATGTACCACCACGCTGAATTCTAATCTATTCAAAAACGAAACTAAGAATTGGATGAGAGTTTTGATTTTCCTCTCTTTATTTTTTATAGTTCTTCTTTTTATAGTTCTATTTTCTTTCTTAATAAGGAAACTTAGAAAGAGGAAGGAAGTAGAAGTTTTCTTAAAGAAAAAGGAAAGGACACAAGAACCAAAAACAATAGATGAAAAAACATTCAAAGATGAGTTGGATAGAATTAAAGATAAAATTAAAGAATGATTTGTTTAGGTTTTTCTACGATGAAATTTAGATTGTTATTTTCTTCTATATTTAAAATTTTAAACCCTACTTTTTTGAGTAAGTCTTCCAGTTCCTTTCTTTCATAAAAATAGTAGTATCTTTTTCCTTTCCCTTTCCAATTCATAGAGACTTCTTTTTTAGAACTTCCGAATCTTTTTGAATTTTTATTCCAAACACTAATCAAAAGTTTTCCTTTCTGTTTGAGAACTTTATATATTGCTTTTAAGGTTTCTTCTCTGTCTTTCTCTTTCTCGACGCAGTGAAGTGCGGATATAAAAATAACAGAATCGAAAAAGTCTTCTCTAAATCGCATTTCTCTAAATTCTGATTTTCTGAGGAAAACGGTTAATCTCTTTTTTTTTGCATTTTTTTTTGCTAACTCCAACATATTTGAAGAGAAATCTACAAGGTAAAATTGTAAATCTCTTTGCTTAATTAAATTTCTTCCAGAACCTCCTCCTAGATCTAAAATCCTCCCGTGTTTATTTTTTAGGAATTCAACCACGAAGTCAAAAGGTTTTTCCCTATATTCGCTCCATTCTTCTGCAATTTTATCCCATATTTTATTTTGTGTTTTAATCGTCATTTTGTATAATATTTAAATTCATTTCAGTTTAAATATATTCTCAAAGAAGAACCCTTTTAAATTCTTTTTTTTATATAATCTTATGAAAAAAGAAAGAATTGCTATTTTTATTGATGGAAGTAATTTATATTATAGTTTAAAAAATCTAAAAAGTGACTGAATAGATTTTCGAAAACTTCTCAAATCACTTACAAAAGACAAAATGTTAATTTCAACATTTTATTACAATGCACCATTAAATATAAGTGTGAATTCTAAAACTTATTGGGAACAACAGAAATTCTTCAATGAATTAAGGAAAATCCCAGATTTTAATGTTGTTCTTTGCAAGCTAAGAAAACATAAAAGAAAAAATGGAAATTATGTTTTTGATGTAAAAGGGGATGATGTTCATTTAGCAGTTGATTTAGTTTCAGGGGCTTATGAATATTTATATGATACTGCCATAATTGTTTCTGGAGATGAAGATTTTGTTCCAGCAATTAAAAAAGCCCAAAAATTAGGAAAGAAAATAATAAATGCTTATTTCAAAAGTAGTTCTTCAGCATCCTTAAAGAAAACTTGTGATGACTTTATTTATATGAATGATTTGATTAAGGAGTTATAAAAATAAAAACTGCCTGGTATTGCCATAAAGACCATACCAGGGAATATATTAATTATATTAAAATTTCTATATTTAAATATTCTTTGGTTGCCTGAAAAATCTTTTTTTAGAAAAAAAAAACAAAAGTTCGCCCGTCCAAAAACAATAGAATTCAAAACCAATCTCTTATTTTGTTCAATCACACTTGTAAACTTTTGTCTATGACTTAAACTTTACTAATATCCTTTGTTTCCTAAGAAACGTGAAGTAATTTTATATAATATTTAAATTCATTTAAATTTAAATATATTCTCAAAGAAGAACCCTTTTAAATTCTCTTTCTCTTTTTCTGGAATGAACAAACCAAAAGAAGGAGAAATACGAAAACCGATTAGGAGTCTTTCGGGCATAGTGCCTGTTGCGGTTATGCTCCCGCCGAGGCCTTGTGACAAAGGAACTTGTATTTATTGTCCGAGTATGAATGCTCCCCAGAGTTATACACCGAAGAGCCCGGCCGTCTTGAGGGCGAAGGAATTTAATTATGATTCTTTTAAACAAACTAAAGCAAGAATAAAATCGTTCGAATTTATGCGTCATAATACTTCTAAAATAGAGTTAATAATTATGGGGGGAACATTTTTGCAATACGATAAAAAGTTTCAATACGAATTTATAAAAGGATGTTATGATGCGTTGAATGGGAAGCGTTCAAAAGATTTGAAAGAGGCGCAAAAGAAAAATGAGACCGCCGAACACAGATGTATTGCGCTTTGTATAGAAACGAGGCCGGATTGTTGTGAAGAGTATATTGACAGAATGAGGGAGTTTGGGGCGACGAGAGTAGAGTTGGGGGTTCAATTAATAGACGATGAAGTTTATAAAAGAATAAGGAGAAATCATACTGTGCAGGATGTTATTAATGCGACGAAGGCTCTTAGAAATGCGGGATTTAAAATTGGATATCATTTGATGCCGGGACTTCCTGGATCGAATATAAAAAAAGATTTGAAACTTTTTAAGAAATTGTTCTCTGATGAGAATTTCAAACCAGATCAATTGAAGATTTATCCATGTATGGTTATGCCCCATAGTGATTTAGAAAAAGAATTCTATGAAGGGAAATATGAACCTTATTCTAAGAAAACTGTAGAGAAACTTTTGATTTTAATGTTTAAAAAAGTTCCGAGATATTGTAGGGTAATGAGGGTGATGAGAGAAATTCCTCCGGAATTTATCGTTGCGGGAATAATAAATATAGATTTAAGAGGAGAAATAGAGAAAGAATGGAGAAATAAAAAAATAAAATTGAAGGAAATAAGGTATAGGGAAATTGGTTTTGCGAGGAGAGATAATAAGAAAATTAATTTGAATTTGAGATTAAGAGAAACGAAATATAAAGCGTCTGGAGGGCTGGAATATTTTTTGGAATTTGTAAATAAAGATGATTTAATTTTTGGCCTTTTAAGATTAAGAATTTTCGAGGGGAAGGCAATAGTTCGGGAGCTTCATGTTTATGGAAAAGCGATGAAATTACAAGAGGAAAAACGAGAGGCGGTTCAACATCATGGTTTAGGAAAAAAATTAATGAAAAAAGCAGAAGAGATAACTTTTAGAAAAGGTATAAAAAAATTATCTATTATTTCAGGAATTGGTGTTAGAGAATATTATAAGAAAATTGGTTATCATTTAGAAGGAACTTATATGGTTAAAATTTTGGCTTAATCTTTCCTTCCTGCCAATCCTTTAAGATAGATTTAGCGGCTCTTTTCTCGTCGACAAAGCCTCCTTTTATAAAGAAATTTCTCTTTTTCCCAATAGTCTCAATAAGTTTTTCAGAATCTCCTTTAAAATCTTCTTTATAGAATTTTTTGAATAGTTCTTCATATTCTTCAAAGATTCTTGCGACAGCCATCTCTGGGTTTCTTACATGGGGATAAGACCGGATTCCTATTTTTGCTTGATCTGCAAATTTTTTTAAATCTGAAGAAGAATATTCTCTTCGAGGAATTACTCCTGGGCTATCTATTAAAGAAATGTCTTTTGATAATCTAAGTTTTTGCAAACCTTTCGTGAAACCCTCCTCCTTTCCTGTTCCTGCTGAACTCTTTCCAACTAAAGAATTTATTAGAGAACTTTTTCCAGTATTAGGATAACCTATAATTCCAATTTTTACTCGTCCAACTTTCTTTAATTGCTTTGCTTTTATTTTTATGATTTCTCGGAGTTCTTTAATTCCCCTTCGATTCAAGCAAGAAACATTTATACCGGTGGGATTTTTGAGAACTAAATCACATTTATTATTTACAAGAATTAATCTTTTTCCCAAACTTTTTATTCTCCTTTCGACACCGAAGTTTCTCGTTTCTTTTAAAAATCTCGAATCCAAGACCTCTAAGAGTATATCTGCTTCTTCGATTAATTGTTCCAAAAGGTCTGGAAATTTTGGCCTTTGTTTTGTTATATTATCTATATGCCTTGTTCTTCTTGAAGAAAAACTATATCTTGGTTTCATAATTAAGTTAGAACTAATTAAACTTTTTAAACAGTTCTTTTTTTGAACTTCTCTTGATTGTTAAATCAGTTTAGAATTCTATACGCCCCGACCTACTCACACTCCATGAAATCTTCTTTAAATTCACTTTGTTCATT
>CAYWQG010000023.1:0-7953 GCA_964460635.1 Candidatus Woesearchaeota archaeon
TTCGATTTAGAGGAATTCTAATTAAAATATATCAAAAATAAAAATATTTAGATTGAATTAATTTGTTTCATTTTCTCTTAATCCTAAGTCAGAAATCGGCCCGGTTTTATGTCGTTCTAAAAAACCATAAACTTTTGCTTGTTTTGCTCCTCGAATTATAGAAATTGCAGCATTTATTGATTCTTCTATGTTTTTTGCATCGGCAATAATTCCAAGACGATTATCTTTGAGTTCAAAGTATCCTTCTGTTAGTTGGGATAATGTTTTTAGGACGGTTCCATCTCTTCCAATTATTCGTGCTCGGATGCGCCTAAGATTTTTGCTGTGAGTATAATTTTTTATATTCAAAACTTCAAAAACAAAATCTTGTTCTTTTATAAGAAGGGCTACAGAAAAAGGAAATCCAAAATTTAAGGCACTAAGAACTTCTCTGGCTATTTCTTCCTCAGGAGCGTCCCCCGAAACTGAAACCTCTTTTCCTCTATTTGTTATTTTAACCTTTAGTTTTTTTTCTAATCTCTTACGATTTTTTATTATTCTTGCTACTTTTTCTGAAATTATTGTTATCATTTAATCAAAAAATTTAAAATCTATTAAAATCTTTCTATCTTAAATTAGATTGTTTAAAATTCCTCTTTTTTCTCTGGGAGTAATCCTCTTTTTTTTAGCCATTGAATTTGTGCCGGTCTGTATTTCAAGATTATATCTCCTTTTTCTTTATCAAATTCCCATAATCTTACAAGAACTACATCCTTCGGTCTTAGCCACAATCTTCGACGAAGCTTTCCTATAATCCTACAATTTCTTGGCTTTCCGTCGGAACATTCAATCATCATTTTATTTCCTCCAAGCCTTTGATCAAGAACTCCGATTAATTCATCCTTTTTAGGCAATTGAATTCTCTTATCTTCTCCGACTGATTCTTCTTTTCTTTTTTTATAACCCATTTTATTAATTTTTTAAAGGCAAGCTTGCTTTTATTCCTTTTTCTTTACAAAGTTGAATGAATTCTTTGGCATCTTCTTCATCTCCTACAATAGTCCCATAATGCATAGGTATCGCAAGGGTTGGTTTTATTATTGCTGCCGCATTGGCAGCTTCCTCTGCGTTCATAGTAAATCTTCCACCGACGGGTAAAAGGGCTACAAACTCTTTTTCCTCTTTTTTATAGCCCGTTAATTTTTTCATTTCGGGAATCAAATCTGTGTCCCCCGCATAATATATTAAAACATTCTCCGTCTTTATTAAAAAACCCGTTTCTAATAAACTTTTTGGATGAAAAGATTTGTCAATGTTATAGGCTGGAACCGTAGAGATTTCTACTTTTCCAAATTTAAAATCCATTCCAGGTACGGCGACCTGCATTTTTTTAAAATTATCTAAACGGAGAATTTTACTCTGACAATCTGCCGGGACGACGAGAGAAGTATTTGGAGAAATTATTTTTTTAATATCTTCTATATTAAAATGATCATAATGACCATGTGAAATTAAAATCAAATCTGCCTTCTCTGAATCTTCTTTAATTTTGAAAGGGTCTATATAAATTCTCTTCGGTGTTTTTATAAGAAAACTAGAATGCCCCAACCAATTTATTTCTATATTTTTAATTTTCATTAAGTCATTTAAGAAAATTTTATTTTTAAAATTATGTATCTTTCGGAGAAATCCCGTTAAAAATCATTTAATTGAGAAATTCTGTTTTATAGAAAGATATAAAAAAGAAAGAGATACATCTATTTTATGGAACAATGGATTATAAATCGGACTTGTAAGATTTTGTTAGTCTATGCTAAATCCTTTGTGCCCACTTCAAATTAAATAACTCTTTGATGGGATTAAATTTGAAGTATAGTTCTTGTCAAAGATTTTAAAATAAAATGGAAGAAGACCAACAAACCTCTGTGGAAAACCAATTGAGAGCTCTCGTAGAACTTACGATGAAGCTTGAGAATAGGCTTAATTCAATAGTACGAGTTAGAGATTAGTAACTTTTGGCTATAAAGGCAAGTGTGTTAACAATCTCTCCAGAGACAACGCAACTTCCAGACTTATCAGAATCTTCAATTATTCTTGAATTAGCTCCTACAAGTTTTTTGAGTTTTTCTTCAATCTCTTTATCATCTTTCATATAAACTTTAACCAACTTACCCTCTTTGAGTTTCTTTTTTAATTCTTCTAAAGAATCTGCCTGATCTATTCTTGAATACAAAAATGTTTCTGCTTTTTTGAATAAATCTCTTTGTTCTTCCTCTAAAACTTTTTCAATTTTTTTAGAAAGAGCGTTCCATTTAACCTTCTCTTTAAAGTTTGTATCTCTCCGAACTAAAACAACCTCTTCATTATCTAAATCCTTTGGACCAATTTCTATCCGGATAGGAATCCCTTCCATTTCCCACTCGCTGAATTTAAATCCGGGTTTACGGTCTTCTCTTGAATCTAATAAAGGGGAGAATTTTTTTAAAGAGTCTTTTATTTCTTCTGCTTTTTTCAAAACAAATTCTTTTGATTTTTCAAAGAGTATTGGAATAATTACAACTTTATTTTTTGCGACTTTTGGCGGAAGAACTAATCCTTTATCGTCGCTGTGAATCATTATCATTGCACCAATCAAACGGGTTGAAATTCCCCAAGAAGTTTGCCAAACATATTTTGATTTCCCTTCTTTATCTAAAAATTTAATATTGAATCCTTTTGCAAAACCCTGCCCAAGATTGTGAGAAGTCCCGCACTGTAAGGCTCTTCCGTCTGGCATTAATGCTTCAATAGTTGTAGTTGTCTTAGCTCCAGGAAAGGTTTCCACTTTACTTTTCTTTCCTGAAAGAACAGGTATTGCAAGAAGTCCCTCTACAAGTTTTTTATATTCTGAGAGTATCTTAAACATATCTTCATCTGCTTCCTTATTCGTAGCAAAAACGTCATGACCTTCCTGCCATAAAAACTCTCTCGTCCTTAAAAATGGTTTCGTTTGTTTAACTTCCCATCTAAGAACATTAGCCCATTGATTAATCTTCAAAGGTAAATCTCTCCAAGATCTTATCCACTTACTATAAGAATCATAAATTATAGTCTCGGAGGTTGGTCTTAAAACTAATCGCTCTCCTTCCTCTGTGTTCTCAACATAAGCAAGTTCAGGAGCGAAACCCTCTGCATGTTCTGCCTCTTTTTTAAAAAAAGACTCCGGAATAAGGAGGGGAAAATAGGCATTTTCAATGTTTAATTCAGTTAATGTTTTATTAAATTCCTCTTGTATCTTTTCCCAAACGAAATATGCCTTAGGTCTCAAAATCATAAAGCCCTTTATCGGACCGTAATCCGCCAGTTTAGCTTTCTTCACAACTTGAATAAACCATTCTCCAAAATTCTCATCTTTCTTAACACCCAATCCTTTTTCTTCTTTCTCTATTTCTTTCATTGTTTTAGTTGATTTTCCTTATTTTTAAAATTAATGATTGGAGAAAATTTTTATTTCGATTTTCTTAACATAAATTTTTACTTATATTCCCTCTGGGATCTTTCCAATCCTTAGAATTTTGAACGGCAAAACCAGTAAAGCTCTTACTAATAAAGTTCTTACCCCTACAAGTTACTTCGTAATCCTTACAATAATTAGTTCCGTTACAAAGAGCAATCGTATGCATATAATTATTTTCTATTACTTTCCCTGTGAATAAACCCTTGTAAAAATATCCTCCAATTCCCAAGAGGAGAACTAAAATTAAAAAGAGCACTATTGTTTTTTTATTCATAAAGTTAAATAATAAATCTTATTTAAAAATATTTTCACTATAAGAAAATAGTTAGGATGCCTAAAGAGAATAGGGTTATTAGAAGGATAATTACAATCCAATTTATGGGAATGGAATATTCTGGTTTTCTTTTTCCTTCTTTCTTTGCCTTTTTTATTGTCAATAATATTAAAGAATATATAATCCCTCCAGAGATAACTCCGCCGATGGATAGGATTCCTATGAATGAAGAAAAATTAAAATAAGATAAGAAGACAAAAAGAAACAGAGGAATAATTGAAGTGAGAATCCAGGAGGTTTTTTTATTCAATTTTAAATCGAAAGAGAAATTTTCTAAAAGCGAATTTCCCAAGGAAAGATAAGAAGTAAACATTGTTAAAATTCCAAGGAAGATAAAAATTCCTCCGAGAGAAATTGTTGCGATTTGAGGAGTTTTCAAACCCTTCGCCCCGATTACAACTAAAGAAAACAAAATATAAATTATTAAGGAGGCAAGCATGCCATAAATTATAGATTTTTTCAAAAGTTTTTCTTTCTTTTTAAGAACTAATCTAATCTCCGGTATTGCATTGTAAGAAGTTAAAGAAAAAAGAACCACCCCAAAAGGTAAAAGAATTTTTTTAAAATTAAAGAGGATTAAATTGGAGATTTGAATATTTTTTGCGAAGAAGAGAGAGATAAAAAGGACTGCTCCAAAAATTAGTACAACTCCAAGAATTTCGAATTCTTTTAAATCTGCAAGACCTTTCCATAGGAGGTAGGACATAAGAGCTCCAAATATAAGACCAAGAATAACTGTTTGTCCGTAATTTTTAAAAATTAAAAAACTCAGACTTTTTCCAACTCCTAGGAGATAAGCAATTATTGCGGAATAAACTCCGAAGACCATTGCGAATTGTAAAAGATTTTTTGCGAATTTACCGAGATAAAGTTGTGTATATCCTGGCAACTGATGATTTCCTTTTGTTCTAAGTGTTATTTCTCCAAGGTATAAATTTAGAAGAAGAACTAAACTACCTAAAAAAAGTATGTAAAGAAGTAAAGTGAAAAAACCGACCTGTGCTCCGACGTAAGGCAGTCCCAGAATCCCTGCACCGAGGGCGGTTCCAGCAATTATAGAAATTGTTGTTAAATATAATTTATTATTTTTATTCATATTTAAAATAACAAAGAAAGAATTTATAAAAACATCGTTCTTATTAAAGAAATGGTAAAAATAGGTTTAGAAATTCACGGATACCTTTCTACTAAAGAAAAACTTTTTTGTAGTTGTTCTTCGGAACATGGGTTAAAGTATTCTGTTCCAAATACAAATATTTGTCCTATATGCACTGGACAACCAGGTGCAAAGCCGATGCCTCCAAATAAAGAATCGGTAGACAAATTAATTAAGATTTCTTTAATTCTTGGATGTAAAATAAATAAAGAATTGAGGTGGTGGAGAAAACACTACAATTGGCCTGATTTGCCAAAGGGTTATCAGAATACAATCTCTGGGCCTTATGCAACTCCTAATGGAGTAGATGGAATTTTTTTAGGAATAAGAATAAGAGAATGTCATTTGGAAGAAGACCCGGCAGCTTGGAATCCAAAAACAGGAGGGGTAGATTATAATCGTTCCGGAAGCCCTCTTGTAGAAATTGTAACCGAGCCAGATTTCTCCTCTTCCGAAGAAGTCTTAATTTGGCTTAAGAAATTAATAATAACTTTAGATTATATAAAAGTAATAAAAAAAGAAGCTGGACTAAAAAGCGATGTGAATGTTTCTGTTGAAGGCGGAGAAAGGATTGAAGTGAAAAATGTGAATAGTTTAAGAAATATAAAAAATACAATTGATTACGAAATAGAGAGACAAAAAGAGTCTCCCCCTAAGTTTCAGGAAACACGAAGATTTGAAGAGTCCAAAGGGATAACTAAAAGTATGAGGAGTAAAGAAAATTCAGAAGATTATCGATTTCTTATAGACCCAGACCTTCCTCCAATAGTTCTTAGTGCAGAAAGAATTAAAAAAATAAAAAATGCACTTCCGGAAACACCTCTTGAAAAAATAAAAAGACTTACAGAGAAATATAATTTAAAGAAAGAACAAGCTGAACTTTTAACGAAGAAATTAGAAAATGTAGAATTTTTTGAAAAAGTTATAGAAAAGATTTCTCCAGAATTCGCGCTTCCTTGGATGGAAACAGAATTATTTGGTATGCTCAATTATAACCATGTTTCACTCAATGAAATTGAAATAAAGCCGGAACATTTCATAGAGTTGTTAAAATTAGTTCAAGAAGGAAAATTAACAAAATTAAAAGCGAAAGAAATTCTAAGAAAATTTATACCAAAATCTTTTTCTCCAAAAAGTTATGTTGAAGAGAATGGGAAAATTTCGGATTCTTCAAAACTCAAAGAATTTGCAGAAGAAATCTTGAAAGAAAATAAAGAAGCGGTGAAGGATTATAAAGAAGGGAAAAAAGAAGTGATTAACTTTTTAGTTGGCCAACTTATGAAGAAGACAAACAAAAGGGCAGATTACAAAATCGCGAAGGAAAGTTTAATTGAATTATTAGATAAATTTGAAATTGAATAATCCTCAAATTAATCTTTTAATAAACAATTATCTAATTCCCCAGAAATATTCTCTAACATTTTTTCTTTTATTTTTTCTCTCGAAGCACTCCAATCTTTATGACCTAAAACCCAACTCAATTTTATTAAAGCAGTTTCGCTCAACATATCTCCGAGGTAAATAACTCCGCTTTTTAATAATGCTCGTCCATTAGAATAAACGAAAGGGTCCAAACGTCCGTAGATTGTTTGTGCCGTCCCAAAAATTACAATACCTTTTTTCTTAAGTTCTTTAATTTTGGGTATCCAATTCTCTCTCGATTTTAAAGCAGGAATCTGACCCAAGCCGAACATTTCCAATATAATTCCTTTATATCCCTTTTTCATATAATAATTTAAAATATCTGGAGATTGACCTGGATAAACTTTTATGAGTGCCACTTTTTCCGAATAAGATAAATCTAACTTAACTTTTTGTTTATTTTGTTTTTGTTTAAATGAAGAAAGAATTTCTATTTTTCCGTCCTGAACTTTTGCTATTGGTTTTGTATTGATAGACTTGAAGGCATCTCTCCTCGAACTGTGAAGTTTTCTTACTTTCGTTCCCCTGAGCGCATAACAAAAAGTATCTTCTATAGAACCGTGACCTACAAGCATAACTTCTGCAATATCTGAAGTCGCAAGAATTGTTGAGCACTCCAAATTTAGTTCTGCGTCTGACGAGCCTCTATCAATGCTCCTCTGAGAATAGGTTAAAATTAGTGGTTTATTTAAATTTTTTATAAAAAAACTGAGGGCGGCGGAAGTGTAGTGGAGTATATCTGTTCCGTGAGTAACTATAACTCCTTCTATATTAGGATTATTTAAAAATTTTTCACAGGACTTAGCGATTCGTTTCCAATCTCTAAAATCTATATCCTCTGAAGATTTGGTAAAAGGCACATCTATTTCTGTTATATTGACTTTTTCAAAAATAGAAGGATAAAAAGAGAAAAGTTCTTCTGGAGATGAAAGAGCTTCAACCCCCCCAGTCTTAGAATCTAAATGAGAAGCGATCGTTCCCCCACAGAGCACAAGAGCAACATTCTTTTTTTCTCTGTCTTTTTTTATTTCTATTTTTTTCTTTTCGTGCTCAGTTCTCTTTAAGAATTTTATTTTCAAAATCTTTTCTTTGTTTATTCCTATATTATATCCAGATTCTAATTTTAATAAAATAATTTTAGGTTCCGGACTTTCAAGTAAGATTCCATTGTAAATTTTTTTAGACAATTCAACCTCGACCAAATCTCCTATTCTAATTTCTTTTCCCATTATCTTGAAACAGAAAGAGAATATAAAAACATTGTTATTAAAATAAAAACCAAAGATTAAAAAGTAATTTTCTTTTAAAATTATAAAGGTCCGTAGTTTAATGGATAGAATAACAGGTTTCGGCCCTGTTGATGGGGGTTCGATTCCCTCCGGACCTGTAGGGAACGGAGGTAAAGTTTTGTTATTCGGCCTCCGGACCTGTTTGATTTAAAGAATGGGACGGAGGTAAAGTAAAGTTTTGTTATTCGGCCTCCGGACCTGTAGGGAACGGAGGGCTAAATTTTTTAAGAAACTAACTCTTAAAACCAAAGAATAAAAAGAATTATAAATCTCTTAA
>CAYWQG010000024.1:0-7943 GCA_964460635.1 Candidatus Woesearchaeota archaeon
CCCCAAGGGCAATATTCTAAAAATTCTTCTGGTAAAATAAATTTTCTTTCAGGAATTTTCCCAGTTGCAGGATCAACAGAAGGTTCGTTTAACTTCGTAATTTTTGCAACAAATCTCAATTGATGAAAATGTGGCATCTCTCCTTCTTTTTTTAATTCACTAACTTTTTGATATCCCAAAGGAATTAGGTCTTCTATTTCTACATCTGCCTCTTCAATCGCTTCCCTAATTCCTGTTTCTTCCCACGATTCCCCTTTTTCTGGTTTCCCCCCAGGCAACTGCCAATTTCCTACAGTGTTGATTATTAAAAATTTACCTTCATTGTTAAATAAAATTCCATAAACCTGTTTTATATTTTCTACATTAGAAAAATCGGTATCTTCAAACCATTCCACATTATACTCTGCTGAAAAACCAGGTAATCCAACTTTTAATATTTCTTTCATATTTTAATAATATATTTCCTCCTTTTTAAATTTCTCCTTTGAAAAATGAATACGAGTTAAACAGATAAAATTAAAAATACTTGGGAGGTTTTTATGTTAGGACAATAATAATATTTGAAGGTCTCCCATGATCAGGCAAAACTACATTGATTAATCAATTATCTGAAGAATTTGAGATATCTAAAGTAGGAGGAATCATAGATAAAAGATTTAATGAAATTTCCCCTGAAAAAAGCAAATGGTTTATCCAGAATTTCTTTTTACAGAGCGATAAACTAAAATATTTTTCAGCAAAAAAACTTTCGAAAAATAAGCCTTGCTTAGTCGATAGAGGAATTTTTTCTACAATAGCATATAATCTTTGTAGAAAAAATAAAACAAAATTATTAAAAAAAGATTATCTCCCAATATTAAAGAAATATGATCCAGATTGCATTTATGTTTATATAAAAATTTCTCTAGAACTCTCAATCAAAAGGAAAAATAAAAAAATGAACGATGTTTTGGACTTATGGTCGTTTAAGAAAAATTTAAAAAAGATAAATAAATTCTATGATGAAACTTTTTCCAAAATGGATAGTGTCATTATTTTTGAAGGTTCAATAGAGTATGGTTCACTTTACAATCAAATTAAAAAGAGATTAACGAAGCACCCCTCCACTGAAGACAATTTCCCCAAATAGATTGTTGGGAGCTTCCATCTGAAAAGGTTGAAATTTCTTTGAGTTTTCCACAATTTTTTTTACAAACAGTTTTTGTTAATTGTCGTATGTTAATATGGAAATCTCTTGAATTTTTTTTAATATACGGTACTAACGCTATTAATTCAATTTCTTTATTTTTCATAAAAGATATCTCTTTCATTATCTCTGAAAAAGATTCCATAAATAAATTTACCATTTTAGTTTTCGAAAAAACCATTACAAAATTTGATGCTCCAAAAGAATTTCTTGGGAAAAAAGTTTATGTGATGATTTGAGAAGACTAAATTAATTTATACGCAAGTCTGGTAGTTCCAGTAAATTTAAATAGTCTAAAGAGATTATTTCTAAATGAAAAAATATTTACTTTTGTTCTTATTTCTGGGAGTTTTCCTTTTTAGTTTTAATTTGGTTAGCTCGAAGGATTGTTCTTTGTCCGTTAATTTAATAAGTCAGAATCCTTACCCGGCGGTCCCCGGAGGTTCTGTTAATTTAAACTTTCAAATTAGTGGAACAGATAATCCATCTTGTGGTGTGACAAGTTTTTCACTAACCCCCTCTTATCCATTTTCTCTCGCGGAAAATACATCTTCATTAAAAAAAATAGATGGAAGTACTTATTTACTAAATAACAATAATCCGTGGATGATTCATTATAAATTAAAAGTAGATAAGAATGCCTTAGACGGAGAGCATGATTTATACGCAAAATATTCAGAAGGAAATACAAATACATACACAACGAAAAAGTTTCAGGTGGAAGTAAATAATTCTTTAGCAGATTTTGAAATAGATATAAAAGATTTTTCATCCCAAAATAAAATTTTAACTTTACAGATTTTAAATATAGGTAAAACTAATATAAAAGCTGTAAGATTATTTGTTCCCCAACAAAAAGATATAGAAATTCTAAAGACGAATAGTGTAATCGCAGGAGATTTAGACTCGAACGATTATACCAGTGTGGATTTAAATGCAGTTCCAAAAGCAGGGAATATAAAGGTAGAAATTTATTACACAGATATCTTAGGAATAAGAAGAGAAATAAATAAAAGTGTAAATTTCAATCCGGCTTATTTTCCCTCAGAAAAGAAAACTGGAACTTTATCGGCTTCAACGATAATAATAATTTTATTAATTATCTTTATAATTGGAGAGTTTTTTCTTAGAAGAAGAAAGGCAAACAAAAAATAATTATCTAAAACAATTTATTTATTCTTCAACATCCAGATGTTCTTCTGAAAAATCTATTGTTTATTTGTTATTAATTCTCTTTAATAAAATTTTCAAAATTAATTATTAAATTCCTATAATTATTCTTCTCTTAAAGCATCGACCGGATTGGTCTTTGAAGCTTTCATCGCAGGAAAAAATCCAGAAACCGCTCCTGTTATAGTCGCAAATAAAACCACCCCTCCGAATAAATAAATTGAATATTGTGGTTGTAAAAAACCATAACCTAAATTGACTAATATTTTTGCACCAATAGAAGTTAAGAGGTATCCAAAGGAAACCCCGAGGACTCCTGCTATAAAACCTAAAATTCCAGATTCAAATAAAAAGATTGAGAGAATCTCTGAATTTTTTGCACCAATTGCTTTCATCGTTCCAATCTCTTTTACTTTCTCTAAAACAGAAGAGATCATTGTATTAGAAGTATTTATAGAGGAAACAACAACAGAAATAAGAGCAACTAAGACGATAAAAAGAACAATCACATTAAGAATAGAAGTAAATGTTTTCATCAAATCTGAAAACGACTGAACAAAAAAATCTTCTTCTCCAATTTTTTCTCCTCTTTCTCTTCTCAAATTCTTCTCTACATTTTTTATTGTCTGATTAATGTTTTTAGTATTAACTGTCGCGATTATCTCATAATAAGAAGTTTTATTAGGAAATAATTCTCTAAAATATTGATTCGTGACAAAAATATCAGAATCATCTTGTGGATTCCCGACAGACTTGTAGAATCCAGCTATCTTTACTTTTCTACCTAAAAGATTTAATCTATCATTCAAAGTTAATTTCTTCGGAAATATTTTATTCTCTTTTGTGTAACTTGCTCCTAAAACTACCTTTCCAACTTCTTTAGGATTCAAATTTCTTCCATTGGAGAGTTTCATATTGAACGCTTGAACAAAGAAAGCTTCCGTCGGATCATAACCAATTATGAGGGCATATTTTAAAGTTCTTCCTTGCTGAACACTCGCTGTAGCCAGATAAATTCCTGTAGCTTTAAGAACTCCCTCAGAGTTTTCTACTGCTCTTAAATCTTTATCTCCTAATTTGAAAGCTCCGGCCGATCCAAATATTCCCCCCTTTGATTGAATAATTATTTTATTTGCAGAAGAACCTGTAACAATTCCCTGAGTATAATTATAAAGTCCGAGTCCAAAACTAATGAAAATAAAAAGAGTCATAACTCCAAAGAATATTGAAAGTGTAGTCAGAAAGCTACGAGTTTTTCTTGCCCTTATACTTTCAATCACATATTGTATTAATTCTTTTTTCATAATTTAATTTCTCAACGAATCCACAGGAGTTTGTCTCGAGGCTTTTATTGCAGGAATTACCCCTGCAATTGATCCAATCAAGAAACTTCCAAGAAGTGTAAAAATAATTAAAGGATAATTTAAAGTTGGAGTTATAGGAGAACCCAAAAAATTTGAAATTAGAAAGTCCCCAGAAAATCCAATTGAAATTCCTATAACCACCCCTATAAAACCTCCGACGAGACCTATTAATCCCGACTCGGTTAAAAACTGAAAAAATATGTAACTATCCTTAGCCCCTATTGCTTTCATTATACCAATATCTTTTTTTCTTTCTAAAACAGAAGTTGTCATAGTATTTACAATACCTAATACTCCGACGAGAATAGAAAGAGAAGAGATTATAATTATGAAAATATCTATTCCATCTAATAAACTATTTACAACTGCGAGCATTGCCTCTGGCGTTGAAACACTAAAATCTTCTTCTCCTTTTTTCACATCTCTTCTTTTACGAAGAAGATTTTCAATATCTTCTTTTGTTTTATTTAGACTAACTCCATCTTTAGGTTCGACAATTATAATATTTACATTATTTCCGTAATTAGCCATAGATTTTAATTCTTTGTCCATAATAAAGACCGAACCATCAACCATAAAACTTCCTTTCTTTTTTAGAATACCCGCAACCTCAAACTTCTTTCCATCTATAACTACAAAATTATTTGATTGTATCGCTTTTTTAAACGCATTATCTTTCTGGGAATAATCATATCCTAAAAGAACTTTATTTGTATCTCCTTTTTTCAAAAGTCGACCGGAAATTACTTTTAAATCTAATAATTCATATATTTTTTTTGTATCTTCTCCGACGATTGAAACCGCATTTTTAATTTCTAACTTCCTATTGAATTGAAATTTAATCATTGCAAGATTTCTTGGTATTGCAACTTCTACAGAATCCAACTCTCCGATTTTTTTTGCGTCTTCTGTTGTTAAAGGCCTTACAACATTTGTTCCTGGTGGGCCTAAAGAAAGTCCTCCCGCCTGAACGGTCAATACATTTGTTGAACTAACACCGAATTGAGAGTTGACCGCGAGTTTGATTCCTCCACTTAAAGTAATTAAAGAAACTACTGCCACAACCCCGACGACAATTCCAAGGAGAGTAAGCCAACTTCTCAGACCCCTCCTTTTTATATTCCTGTAACTAATAAAAAAATAATTCATTTCAACGCCTCGGATAAATTATTTTTTTAACTTTTCCATCCATTAACCAATAAATTTTCCTTGCATATTTTTTTGCAAGTATTTGATTGTGTGTAACTAAAATAATTGTCTTACCCTGTTTGTTTAATTTTTTTAAAAAATCCATTATAACTTCCCCCTTTTTAGTATCCAAATCTCCAGTTGGTTCATCTGCCAAAATAACCTCTGGATTATTCGCTAAAGCCCTCGCAATCGCAACGAGTTGTTGTTGTCCTCCAGAAAGTTGTAAGGGATAAAATTTCAATCTATTTCCTAATCCAAATTCATTCAATAAAAACTTAGATCTATCTTTTTTTTCAGAAGAACTATAATCCTGAAAACTCATAGGTAGAGAAACATTTTCTTCTGCGGTTAAAGAGTTTATAAGATTAAACTGTTGGAAAATAAAACCAATTTTCTTCCCCCGAATCTGTGCTAATTCCGACTCTTTTAAAGTAGAAATATCTACTCCGTCAAGGTAGATTTTTCCAAGAGTTGGTTTATCGAGGCTGCCTAAGAGATTCATTAGAGTAGATTTTCCAGAACCAGAAGCTCCCATTATAGAAACGAAATCTCCGTCTTCGATTGAAAAACTTATACCATCAACCGCTTTAACTACCTCTTTTCCCATTATATAATTTTTATGAACATTCTTCAAAACTATTATTTCTTTTTTCTTTGACATTAGAGATATAGTGATATCTTATATAAAAACTTATGTCTTTAAAAAATAAAGACTAAAAGAGTTTCGGAAAGAGATATCTTACCATTTTAAAGGAACCGTAAGTTATAAAGAATGCACTCAAAACATCTATCGTATAATGTTGATGCATAAGAAGGCTTACTATCCCGAGGAGAATAGAACTTGCAAGGAAAAACCACCTTATCTTATCTTTTTTATAAATTAAAAATGCTAAAAAGGGTATTGCCACATGTCCGGAAAAAAATAAATCATTTTGAAAGGCAAAGAAATTTAAGAAGAAAGGATAACTTATTGGAATAATCGACGAAGAGGCTTTTAAATGAGTAAGACTAATGAAAAAACTTCTTAAAATAATTAAAAAACTAAGTTGATTAAAAACTTTATGAAAAGATTTTATTTTAAAAATCAAAGGATAAAGAACAAAAACAGATAGAACAAATAACCAATAATAAACAAACAAGAAACTAAGATTATAAGGACCAAAGTTACTCAGAATAATATCTGTCACAGATGCCGAACCTTTTTCTGTAACATAAGTTCCTGCAAGATGATCTATTAGAACTGCCAAAATAAAAAATAAAACAGAGAAAAAAATAAACTTATAATTTTTCTTAAATTTCAAAAACCAATTCTTAAAAAATTCATTTTTCTCTTCTTCCATATGAAAGATTAAATTTTTTAGTATTTAAATATTATCTTAAATAATTTACTAACAATCTGACTCCCCGACCTGTGGCAAACTCTGGAATGTAATAAAATTCTTTAGAACTTTTCGCTGCTCCTGCAATATCTAAATGAATCCACTTTTTACCTTTCTCAATAAATCTTTCTAAGAAAGCTGCCGCGGTTATTGTTCCACCTTCCCTTCCACTATTATTTTTTATATCTGCAAATTTAGATTTAATCAATTCCCGGTATTCCTCATAAATCGGCAATTCCCAAACTCTTTCAAAAGTATATTCCCCAGAGTTAAACATTTTTTCTTTTTCTTTTTCATCATTTCCAAACATAGCAATTAAGTTTGGTCCCAAAGCGACAAGGCACGCCCCAGTCAGCGTCGCCAAATCTATTATTTTTGTAACCTTATGATTTCTTTGAAGATAACTTAAAGCGTCTGCAAGTATCAAACGCCCTTCTGCATCTGTGTTCGCAATTTCAACGAACTGACCAGAATAAGATTTTATTATATCCCCGGGTTGATAGGCCTTTGGACCTATTGAATTTTCTGCACAAACCAAAGTGCATAAAATATTTTTTTTAACTTTACTCTCGACAATTGATTTAAACGCTCCAAAGACTGTTGCGACTCCTGCCATATCTAATTTCATATCTTCTAAATATCCCGTTGGTTTTAGGTTTATTCCTCCGGTGTCAAAAGTTATTCCCTTGCCCACTAAGCCGACAATTTCTTCCGAATTTTTATTCCCCAAGTATTCCATTATAATTAATCGTGGAGGATGATTTGAACCTTTTCCAACATTGTATAACAAATTCAAACCTTCTTTTTTTATCTGCTTCTCATTCAAAACTTCTATCTTTAATTTGTATCTTTTAGAAAACTTTTTAGAAATCTCTTCAATTTTTTCAGGAGTTATAATACTGGAATTTTCATTAACTAAATCTCTTGTCAATTTCACAGAATTAATTATTTTCAAAGTTTCAGAAATTTTTCCTTCGTAAATCTCTTTCTTTAAATTCAAATATATTTTCTTCTCGGTTTTCTTTTCTTCTTGTTTCTTATATTTTTTATAAAAATTATAATTAGATAATTCAAAGCCCTCAATCGCCGGGATGATTAAATTTTTTTTATCGTCGAGAAAATTCAATTCTATATTTTCTAATTTTGATTTATTAATTATTTTAAATAAATTTGAATACGCTCTTCTTACATTTTCAGAAGTTGTTTCATTTATATAAACTACAAAGTATAAATTATCTCCCAATTCTAAAGAAATTGTGTTCAGATTTTTGTAATCAAACGAAAAAAAAGAAAGTTTATTTTTTATTTTTCCTTCTAATTCTTTAGAAATATTGTAAAATTTTAAAGAATTTAAAATTAAAGATTTGTCCTTACTTTTTTTACCCACTAAAATTATAGTTTTAGCTAAACCTTTTATTTTTTTGAAAATATATTTAGTCATAATGGTAAGAAAATTTAAATTATTTAAATTTATCCATACAAAAAAATAATTTAAATTTATTTGTTAATTTTTTATAACAGGAACTACTGAATTTATTGGAGAAGAAGACTATTGATCTAAAAGAGATTTGTAATAAAAATTGGTTAAATTGATCTCCGACGACATTTTGGCAAGAAAATAGATTAATTTAATTCAACAATGTAAAATAATAG
>CAYWQG010000025.1:0-3481 GCA_964460635.1 Candidatus Woesearchaeota archaeon
CCTTTTTCATATTCAAAAAGAGGAAAGGGTTTTTATAAATGTTATTGTAAATATGAATCTCCCGAAAAACCCTAACTTAAATAATCTTATTTTGAAACAAAAGATTTAAAAATTATTTTGAGAGTATTAAAATAAATAAAGTCCCTGTAGCTCAGTTGGTAGAGCGAACGGCTGTTAACCGTTAGGTCGTAGGTTCGAGTCCTTCCGGGGACGCTTTATCTGTAAGTTTTATGAAACCTTACATTTCCTCTGAATAAAATTCTAAAACGAGATTTCCTTTAAAGAGCTTGTAATTAATCATATCTAGATTTATTGGCAAAGATTTGAAATAGACTTCTCCTTTAGAAACTGCCTTTATCTCAAAGCCATTCTCTACTCTTATTATTGAGAGGTTCTCGATGGAACTAACTCCAGGAATCTTTAATCTATAAACTATTTTATCTGACATTCTTTTTACTTCTGTGACCGGTTCTACCTTCGGTAATCCAGATATATTCTTAAGATTTTTTTTAGAGATAACCGGAAACGTCTGTACAATTTTCTTATTTCCAACAGGATTAACTTTCTTTCCATTTATAAAAACCTGCATCTCTCCTTCAGGATTTTTCATTTCTCTTTTCATTTCCTTTTCAACCATATTAAATGCACTTTTCATCATTTTATCAATTAAATTTTGACCTAAATTATCAAAAAAAGAACTCTTCTTCAAAGGTTCATTTGATAAGTCGTTTCTTCCAAGAATTCCCCAATCCCCTTTCTTCTTGTTATTCAAAGGATACCCGCAATCCTGACAAAAATTACTCGAACTTTTTATATTACTCTTACAATTTGGACATTTTTTTTTATTAAACATTTTCCGTTTTCAGATAAGATCTTATAGCAATTATCTCATGTATCTCCTCAGTTAAAATAGGTCTTGCGCTTTTTAAAATTATCTCTTTGAAGATTTTACTATCTTTCAATTTCTTTTTTTGTTTTATTTCTTTTATATTTTTAATTGTGAGAAAAGCAACAATTGATCTCAAGAAACTACTCAAGATAGCCATTAAAGTTATTGTGTAAAGCAGGTCATACTTTGAAAGAGAAATTATTAAAGCACCAATGCCTGCACCGAGGAAGATTCCAATTCCTGAGATCATATTAGAATAAGAAACTGCCAGGGCCCGTTTATCTACCCGGACATTATCATAAATAAAGTTGACAGATGCGAGGCTGAATCCTGTAAAAGCGATTCCTCCGATGAAGGATGGAATTAAGAAAAGATAAATTGGAGAGTGGGAGAAAATCCAGAGGATTGGCGTGAACGAAAGAAATACGAAAGCAACTTTGATTATTTTTTCGTTTCCATATCTATCTGAAATAATTCCCCAGAATCTCATAAAAAAAAGTGAGAAGAATGTTCCTCCTAAGAGAACAATCATATAGGTGGAGTATTCAAAATGTAACCCCCTAAGGAGATATATTGTGAGGATAGAAAAGAAAATAGTTCCGGAAAAATAGAAAGCTGCTTGAAAAAGACTGAATCTTCCAAAGTTAGATTTTGGGGCTTGTTTTAAAAAATCAAGAAAAGAGAAATAATCCTCTTCTTTAAATTTCGTTTTTGGTTCATATTCTTTCTTCAGAGTAAAATAACTGAGGAATCTAAAGATTATAGCTACAGAAAATAAAATTCCGAAGCCTAACATTAATTTTCCATCTTTTTTTAAAAGACTTAGAAAGAATGAAGAGGAAATAACCAAAATAACTGAAATAAATCTTAAAATAAAATTTCGTTTAGAAAACCATCTTCCCCTATACTTTTCATCGACGACACTTCCCATCCAAGAAAACCAAGGGGGATAAGGGATTCCTAAAAGGATGGTATGAACAATAAATAAGGAAAAGAAAAAGATGGGTAAGAGACTCAGAAAAAGTCCTTTATAAAAAAAGAAAGCAATTAAGATCAAAGGTAAAAAAAATAGACCTTCCAATAGAAAACTTTTCAAAACTATTTTTTTACGAGGAGACTTTCTCATAAATTTAGAGCCGAGAATTTGACCTAAAGGATTCAAAAGTCCAGTAACCGAAGAAAGCATTGCGACGAGAAAATTGCTCGAATTTAAAGCTATTGCAAATGGCGCAAGATAATAATCTCCGAAAGAACCTTTTGCAGAACCAAATATTCCCGACTTTATGCTCAATCTTCTTGTCTGATGTTTCACTTCTTTTATATCCATATCGAATAAAGAAGGAGAGAGTTTTTAATCTCTTTTATTTTCTAAGTTTTATGAAAAAATTAAAAGTCCTTGTGGCAATGTCGGGAGGAGTTGATTCTTCCGTTGCGGCCTTATTAATGAAAGAAAAGGGTTACGAAGTCGTTGGTGCATTTATGAAAAATTGGAGCGATACTAAAAATAAGATAACTGGAGAGTGTGCTTGGAAAGAAGAGCGAAGGTTCGCGTTGAAAATTGCAAAGATTTTAGAGATTCCCCTCGTAACATTGGATTTTGAAAAAGAATACAAAGCGCAAGTTATTGACAAAATGTTTGAATCTTATAAGAAAGGAAAAACTCCGAACCCAGATATAGATTGTAATAGAAAAATAAAGTTTCCTCTTTTTTTAAAATATGCGAAAAGTAACGGCTTCGACAAAATTGTTACCGGGCATTATTCTAAAATAAAAAAACTAAAAAATGTTTATAGAATGTTTCGGGCGAAAGACAAAATGAAAGACCAATCCTATTTTCTTTACGGTCTTTCTCAAAAAGAATTGAAATATACTCTTTTTCCAATTGGAAATTATACTAAAAAACAAGTGAGAGAAATTGCAAGAAGAAAAGGGTTTCCGAATTATAATAAAAAAGGGACGGTCGGAATTTGTTTTATAGGAAAAATAAATTTAAAGGATTTTTTACAGAAGAGGATTAAACCAAAAAAAGGAGATATTTTAGATTCTCGTGGAAAAAAAATAGGAGAACACGATGGAATTTATTATTATACGATTGGACAAAGAATCGGACCGAGGTATGGAATAAATATAAAAAAATCTAAGGAAGAAATGAAAAGGTGGTATATCGTCGGGAAAGACGCAAAAAAGAATATATTAACTGTAGCCTCGGAAGGAGATCCTTTAAATTTTAGAAAAGAATTTTTTGTAAAAAGTCTTCATTTAATTGAAGGAAGTGAAAAGGATTTTTTGAATAGAATCAAAAAACGTCAGAGGAAATTTCTTTCAAGAATAAGAAGCGTTGGAGAACTTTTAAAGATAAAACTTTCTTTTGAAGAAGATAAAAAGATTTTGAAAGCGGTTCTTAAAGAGGCGATATCTGGAATTTCTGAAGGACAAGCGGTGGTTTTTTACAAAGGAAAGAAAGTAATCGGAGGAGGAGAAATTTCTTTTTAAGAAATTTCAGCTCTTTTCTGTTCAATTCTAGGAGGAGAAATCCCTTTTTAAGAAATTTCAGCTCTTTTCTATTCAACTCCACGAGGAGAGATTTATTCC
>CAYWQG010000025.1:3581-5477 GCA_964460635.1 Candidatus Woesearchaeota archaeon
TTTTTAAGAAATTTCAGCTCTTTTCTATTCAACTCCACGAGGAGAGATTTATTCCAATTAATTATCTAAGTTCTTTCATTAGAAAAATATTTTAAAAATATAAAAAATTATCAATTTAATTTTTTTATTAATCCAAAACCACCATCCTTTTTCCAGATCTCCTTCAATAATTCAAAATATTTTTTTTCTTGAATTGAATTGTCTTTAGGATCACACAAACTGAGATTCTTCTCTGTAAATTTTAAAACTCTATAAGTATGATTTTCCACTCCAACGAAGCCATTATTTTTACTGATTTCTTCTAATAAACTATTTGGTTCATTGATAGAAATCTCGTTATACCAATAAAATCTATAATTGAATCCTTGATGTTTCATGAATTTTTTTATCTTACCGTCGTCAGCCATAAATCCATTTTCGGCGGAAGTCAAATTTTTTGCTATCTCTTCCTGAGAAATAAAGATATTATATTCTAATAAAACATCTTGAAGGATCGCACATAAACAATAATTATTTTTTTCTTGCTTCATATTAGTTTGGGGTATTAGTTTCTTCACCAATTCCAATTAATTTATTCTGTAATTAATTTAAGTATAAGTTTCTTAGATCAGATTGAATATAAATTTTTGCTTTCATAAAATATTTTATTAGCTCAACAATATAATCTCAAAGAAACATTTTTAAATAAATCAAATTTGAAATTAAAATGGAAGAAAACTATTTAGAAGTCATTCAACATATTAAAGATGTTGAAAAAAAATTAATATTTTACTCTCCAAATGATAAAGGGGTTTCCATCGGATTGCCGAATCCCTTCGTGGCGCCTTCTTCAAACGAAGGAATTTTCAGAGGAGACCAATTTTATTGGGATAGTTACTTTATAATTCTCGGTCTTATAGTCTCTAAAAAGATTTCTTTGGCAAGAGGGATAGTTGAAAACTTTGCTTACTTATTCAAGAGATTTGGGATAATTCCCTCGAGAAATCGGTATTACAATTTAGGCATTTCTCAACCTCCTTTTTTTACTTCAATGATTTTAGAAGTTTTTAATAAATCAAAAGATGAAAAATGGCTCAAAGAAATGGCACAGGTTGCGGAGTCAGAATTAAAAAATTATTGGATGGGAGAATCCCATAAAGTCTTCAAAGGACTTTCGAGATATGCAGATCATTGGATGACACATTTAACTGCAGAACACGAATCTGGATGGGATATGACTTCTCGTTTTGACGAAAGGTGTTTAGATTTCTTACCAATCGATTTAAATTCTCTGTTATTCAAATATGAATTAGATCTTTCTGAAATTTATAAGACATTAAAAAATAAATCTAAGGAACTATTTTATTCAAATGAAGCAAAAAAAAGAAAGGAAACTATGAATAATTTGATGTGGAATGAAGAAGAAGGTTCTTTTTTTGATTATGATTATAAAAATAAAAAACAAAGTAAGTTTTATTCCATTGCGAGTTTCTATCCTCTTTGGGCAGGGTTAGCGACGGAGACTCAGGCCAAAAAAATGAAGAACAAAATTTCCCTCTTAGAGTGCAAAGGAGGTTTAGCGAATACTCAAAAAGAAAAACTTTCAAACACATGTAAACAATGGGATTATCCAAATGGTTGGTCGAATCAACAAGAAATTGTTGTAAAAGGACTTTTGAATTATGGATTCAAAAGAGAAGCCGAAAGATTAATTAAAAAATGGTTAGAGATGAACAAAAAAGTTTTTGAAAAAACTGGAGAATTTTGGGAACGGTATGACGTCGTCGCGGAGGGAATTGGAAAAAAAGGAAGATATCCAATTCAAAAAGGGTTTGGCTGGACAGATACTATTTTTATAAAATTTTTAGATAGATTAAAAAAATTACAAACAGAAGACTAAAATTTATAGTTTTTTTA
>CAYWQG010000025.1:5577-7464 GCA_964460635.1 Candidatus Woesearchaeota archaeon
GTTTTTTTATTACCATAATACATTTAAAGAAAAATAGAATTCATAAATTTATGAAGATTGAGTTGGTTACTTCAACAGGGAATTTACAAAATTCTCAAGAAATGATTGAATTTGGATCAAGATGTGCCCGAGTTTGTTATAACAAAAAAAATTGGGGGGAATTACAAAAAGAACCAATTAGAGAATCTTTACTAAATAGACTTATTAAGTCAGGACACCACAGTGTATTTGAACATATAAATTTAACATTCAATTTTGATGAAATACCCAAAGCTCTTGCCATGGTATTCAATAATGAGAAACAATATGCTACTTCTGAAAAATCTGCGAGATACACCCAGATGAGGAATATTGAGCCGATACAAAAGGAATTATATAATAAATGGATGGAGACATTAATTCCGGAAATTGAGAAAGTTTATCCTTCTATTAAAGATTCTAAATTAAGAAAGGGAGCTATTAAAAAACTTGCTCAGGAAAATGCAAGATATATGTCAAGTGTTTTTACTCCAACAAAAATGGTTCATACAATTAATTTAAGACAATTGAATTTTTTACAACAAGGATTTGAGAATTTTATAGAAGAGTATTCAGATAAAAATTATTCTTTTGAGTTCCGACTTAGAAATTATATGGGTGATTTTTTAGAACAAACAAAAGATCTTAGAATTAAGGGGTTAGAGAATCAAACAGATAGGGGGTTATCTCTTTTCTCTAACGCTAATTTGACTCCGTCTAATGAATATGGAGATATGTATTCTCGTATTTATTCTCTGAGTTTTGCAGGACTTGCTCAAGCACATAGACACAGAACGATAAGTTATAATATTTTAGGAGGAACGGAAATGGGAGCTAAAAAAGGATTCTTTATTCCTCCTATTGTTAAAAAAGCAGATTTGGAATATGAGTGGATTAAAGATTTAAACCAAGTTTCTAAAACAGATTTCCCACAGGCACAATTATTAGAGGTATATGAAAGGGGAAGGTTAGAAGATTTTAGATCAAAGGCACTTCTTAGAATGTGTGGTCATGCCCAGTTAGAAATAATGATAAATACGATGGAGACTGCCAAAGAATATAAATCATATCAAAAAAGCTATGGGGAGAATTCACTCACTTCAAAATGTTTACAAGGGATAAAATGCTTAAGTCCTTGTGTCTGGACAGGGAAAAATGCGTTGAGGAGATTAATTTAAATGACAGACGGCAAGCTAATTGTGTTTGAAGGGATTAATGGTTGTGGAAAAGGGACGCAGTTGGATTTACTTCATTCTTATATTCGGTCTTCTGGAAAAGCAATTCCGATTTTTACAACAGGAGAACCAAATTATTTTGACGGCAATGGTCGAATGGCAAGAGAAATGTTGGACAGTGAGGGGAATCCATATTCTAACAATCTTAAAGCTGTTGAATATTTTGCGGAGAATCGGAGAACTCATAACAATATCTTTGTTCCAATGTTAAAAAAAGGGATAGATGTCTTGAGTGATAGATATTGGCATTCAAATTTTGCGTTTCAGAATACACAGGGAATATCCTATGCGGATATTGCAAAAGCAAACAAAGGATTCCGCGCCCCTAATTTAACGTTTATCCTTGATGTTTCAGTTAATATTGCGTTTGAAAGATTACGCAAAAGAGATGGAGATAATAGAAGAAAGTTTGAAGGGGATTTTGATTTTGTAAACTCGGTTAGAAATAATTATCTTGAGTTAGGTTCCATCTTACCAAGATTAATTAAGGACAAAAATATTTTTGTTATTGATGGAAATCGTTCTATAACAGATATTTTTGAGAAAGTAAAAGAGATTTATAGTTTTTTTTGATTTTTCTTTATAAAAATATTATTTATTTTTTCACTATCCTAAATAAAAGGTATTTCTAAAG
>CAYWQG010000026.1:0-7463 GCA_964460635.1 Candidatus Woesearchaeota archaeon
GCTTTGGAACGAATGGAAAATTAATTGATTTCTTTTATAAGAATGCTCCTTTATTCTCTACAAATACTCATTTACAGAAAATTTGGCTTCCCACAGGAATTTATAATTATACAATTTCTTGTCGTGATTTAGGAAATAATATTGCTTCTAAGAATATAAGTTTTGGAGTTTATGTCGACAATCAGGCGCCATTAGTTGTTCGGACTTATCGCGAAGATAATAATCTTGCGGTCGTGACGGATGAAAATTCTTCGTGTGTTTATGATACGAAAGATTGTAATTATTTGTATGAAGATGGAATAAAAATGAAAGAATTAAATGGATTGCTACATTATGTTGGTTGGGATACAAGTAAGAATTATTATATAAAATGTGAGGATAGATATAATAATAGACCAAATCCCGGGAAGTGTTCTATTATTTTGAATCCTTTTAGGTCTAAGATTCCTCTAAAACAATGAAGTTTGCAGAGAGAAATAAACGAGCGCAGATTCGTTTGTCTTTTGGATTTTTAGTTTCGATAATTCTCATAATTGTTTTTATTGCAGCGGCGATTTATGTCGTTGGAAAAATGTTAGCGTTGAAAAATTATACTCAAATAAAACAATTTAAACAAGAATTACAACAAAACATTAATACACAATGGAGTGGAGAATTTGGTTCTGAAAACTATCAGTATTTTCTTCCAAAGGAAATAAAGAAGGTTTGTTTCTCCGAGGGAATTGGAGGAAAATTTTATTTTCTTCCTCTCGGTGTGAGTCCCGACGATAAATTTAAAAATATAAAGGTTACTTCTGATTTTTGTATAAATAATACTGGAAGAGTTAATGTTAAGTTAGTAAAAACTTATGGCAAACCATTGGTTAATGTTCAGAGGCCTTAATATGAAAGATTTTCTAAAAGGGGGGAATTTAAATGAATAAGAAAGGATATCATTTTGGTCTTTCTTTTCTTTTTTCAATTCTTCTTGGAGCATCAATTTTATTTATGGCTATTTATGGAACAACAAAGTTTTTGAATGTGGAACAATTCGGGCATAACGAGGAGACTTCTTCAAATTTAAATGCGCTTCTTGAACCTTTGGAGACGAGCTTTCAAAGTTATCAAAGTCTCTCTTTAGAATTTCCTGTAACTACAAGAATTTCTAATATTTGTAAATTAGGGGGGAACTTTGGAGAACAGGAAATTGATATTTCGCAGAAGAGTTTGAAGAAATATTCTCTTATCAGCTCTCCGGTTAATTTTTATGATAAATATCTTTTCTCAAGTCATTTTGTTGAAGATAAAAAATTCTATTTATTTTCTAAGCCATTTAAATTTCCATTCAAAGTTGCGAGTTTAATTTATTTAGTTCCTGCTTCAAAAAATTATTGTTTCATAGGTGCGCCACAAAAAATAAATACTGAACTCGAAAATTTAGGAGAGAAGAATTTATTCTATAAAGATTGCTCTTCTGAGGGATATATTAATGTTTGTTTTAATGGAGGAGATTCTTGTGATATTTCTGTTAATCTTTATGAAAGTTCAGTTACTCATAGAAATAATGGAGAAAAAATTTATTTTGACGGAGATGCTTTAATGTATGGAGGAATTTTTTCTGATAAACAAACTTACGAATGTCAGGTTAAAAGATTAATCGGCCGGGAGAAGTCACTTATTATTTTATATGAGAAGAAAGCAAACCTTCAAAGTAGGAATGGTTGTTTTTCAGATGATGTTCCTTTATTGGAAAAAATTAATTCTGAATTAAGGGATTACACGGGTTCTTCAAATCTTGAATCTATAAGAAGAAGTATGAATTTCTATTATGAAAAATCTAATCCAGGGTGTAATTTATGGTAGGAAAATCTGGACAAATGAAAATGCAACAAACTATTTTTATGCTTCTTGCACTTATACTTTTTTTTATTTTATTAGGTATGTTTTTTTTAGTGATTAATTTTTCAAAACTTAAACATACTGCGAATAATCTTATGATGGAGAGATCCATTTTATTGGCGTCTAAATTAGCGAACTCTCCAGAGTTTTCTTGTGGAAATGCTTTTGGGGAGCCGAAGACTTCCTGTATCGATTTGGATAAGGTTATGGCTTTGAAAGACTTATCGGAAAATTATACAAATTTCTGGGGGGTTGATAATATAGAAATAAGAAGAATTTATCCGACGCAGGATGCAGATAAAAATTGTACCGAGGAGAATTATCCCAGATGTGGAATAATAAAAATTTATAACAGTCCTTTAGAAGGGGTTGGAGTTCAGGATTTTGTTTCCTTGTGTAGAAAAACTGAAAAAGATAGTGTTGTAAAGAACATCTGCCAATTTGGAGAAGTTATAATTTTTAAGAAAAATGAAAAATAGAAGAGCTCAGGAAGAAATTGTAGGGTTTGCGATTATTTTAATCTTGGTTGGAGTTATCCTTTTGATTTTTCTTGCTCTTTCTATAACTAAACCTCAGAAAAAGCCGGTGGAGAGTTTTGAGGCTGGAGATTTTTTACAGTCCGCTTTTCAGGTTAGCACACCTTGTGAAATAAATTTCGAACCAAATCGTTCGGTTAAACAATTAATTTTTTATTGTGAGAGTAGTCAAATTTGTTTAAAAGGAGAAACTGCTTGTGAGATTCTTAATTCTACTTTGAGTAATATTTTGAAAGAAGCGTTTGTCGTTGGAAATGAAAGTTCTAAAAAAGGTTATTTATTAAATATTTCAGATGGTTTGGGTAGGAGTGTTCTTGATTTAGAAGCAGGAAATATAACAACAGGAACTTTCAAGTCTTCTGTTCGGGAAGGTTCAAGGGGGGGAAATTCTTTTGTTGCTAAATTCTCAATTTATTTTTCTTAGATTTTTATATGAATTATTAATTCATCGATAAGAATTTTAGGAGTAAATCTTTTTCTCTTCTTTGTTCTTTCTTTTTTTAATTCTATTAATCCAAACTTTTCTAAAATCTTTGCATCTTTACTTACAGCTTTAAAATCCCGTTTCAGTTCTTTTGCAAGTCGGTATAATGAATCTGGTTTTTTAGTCCTTATAATATAAAGAAGTTTTGCTTTTTCGTCGGTTAAAATACTTTTTAAGGAGGAAACTTTCTTAAACAAATCTTTTTCAGAAGAAATATTTTTCCAAATTATTGAAAATATTCCTTTATTCTCTTCTATAATAATTTCTTTCTTTCTTTGTTCCATTTTGATTTAAGAATTCTATCTCTTTTCTACAATGATTTCAACCAACTTAGTCATCGCTCTTATAAATTCATTTGTTCTATCTTGTAACTTATCTATTTCTACACCCCTTAAATTATATTTTTTATGGTGAATTATTTCTTTGTATAATTCAAGAACATCTTTATACCAATCTACAAACTTTGATTTCAACATTCCTTTATCTACGAAAGCTTTTTTGAGTGCCAAAGGCATATGCTCGGGGGAAGCTGGAAAAACTTTTGCGGCCATCAATGCAGAATGAGCAGAATCGACCATCGCCCAATATAACCCAGATACGGAATTCATTTGGTCACTCATGCTACTTTCTAAATGTAATGGTGCTCGTTGTAATGTCGTGTAAATAGATTCGGGAGAGTATTTTATTTTTCCTTTTATTAAAAGTGCTTTCAAGGGTTCAAAAAATCCAGCCATATCAATGAGTGTCTTTCCATTTCTTAAAATGTTCAATATTACCGGGTCCCCTCGAAGTAGATCGTCCCACCATGTGCTTAATCTGATTGTATTTACATGTAAGGGAAGTTCGTAAGGATTTACTTTTAATATTTTATCTAGTTCCTCTCGGTACCAAGCTATTAATTCTTGGTCCCATTCTATTGAAACATCGTCTATGATTAGAATAACATCAATATCTGAACCGCTGACTTCTTCCCCTCGTTCTGCAGAACCAAAGAGAATTATAGATTTTATTGACTTCCCGAATTTTTTGTAGGACTTCACGGCAAAATCCATTGCAACCTGAGAGGGGGTTTTTAATTTCAAACTTTCAAAGACTTTCTTTGCTTTTTTTAGAACTTCTTTATCCTTTTTTTTAGATAAATTTCTTTTTAGATTTTTTTGAAAATTCTTTTTTTTTCCGGAATGAACTTTCCTTTTTTTATTCAATCTTATTTTAGAATTCGTTTTAGCTTTATCACCTTTCTTTTTCATTTTTTTATTAGGACTTTTTAGTTTTTAAAAGTTTTTATATCTATTTTTTAAAATAAATTCATCCTACTTATTGATTTTTGAATCTTGTATTTACATATCCTAAAAACTCTTTTCCCTGAAGTTTTATAGAGGAGGGTCCTGCTCTTATATAAAATTCTTCTTCCCCAGATTTGTTTTTTAAGAAAACTGGCTTTTTAGAAGTTTTACAATTTATTCTTATTATGACTTTCTTCTGGAGATCTATTTTTTCAAAAGAGATTTGGATTAAATCTTTTTTCGAGAGTCTTTCTCTTATGAGATTGGTCAAATGTAAAAAAAATTTATCTGTGTTTTCAAATCTATCTTTTTCAATTCCAATTATTTTTCCTTTATCTGTTACACCGATAATCAAAGAACCACCTTTGCTGTTTAGGAAAGCAGAAATTGTTTTCAAGGCAGAGTGTTCTATTTTAGAATCAAATTCTGAAGTATGGAGATTTACTCTAAGTGTAGATTTGAATTCTTGTTTTTCAGATTCTCCCTCTTTGATTAATTCTATTATTTCTTTTTTAGAATTTGAGAATTTTAGGTTTGGATTTATTCTTATAATCTTTTTCATTATTTTTCTTAAAATTCCTTCATTTGTTTTTATATAAAGGAATCCCAAAATTCCAGAGATTACAGCCCCGAGAATAACATAAGTCATCGTCCACATTGAAAAAGAATAAATTGCGACGGTTATTTTTTCTCCGAGTAATATTTTTAAATAATACTTTATGAATTCTAAGAGAAAACCTAAAGTTACGGTCAGAGAGAAGGATATTAAAATTATTGGAAATGCGTTTTTCTTTTTATCTAAAGAATATAAACTTAAAATTATTAAAAAATTCATAAAGGAGATTGTTAATCCAAATATTAATGGAGCTATCTCGATTCTTATAAATTTTAGGAAGAAAGTAAATAATAAAAAAATAAAAAAGAAAGTTTCGTAGTCTTCTGGAATTTTTATTTTGTAACTTTTCTTCATTAAATCGGGTAAGAAAAGTAAAATTAAAATTAGGAAATTCGCGAAGGCGATGTGATAAAATTTGTCTATGAGAGAGTCCAGAATGGCTATCGTTAAGAAGATCTTCAGAGTCAACGAAAGGTATTTTTTGAATTTAGTCATAAAAAGAAAAGTGTTCCAAAGTTTATAATTTTTAGTATTGTGGTTTTTTGTATTTGGAGACTTATTATTCATCAAGAATTTTATGCTAATCTATATAAGGCAATTTTTTCTAATTCTGTATTAAAAGATATGAAACCTAAAGAATAGAAATATTTATAAAGTATAGTCACCCCGAAGTGACATGAAAAATAAATTAGTTGGTTTATTCGTTGTAAGTGCATTAATATTCTTGGCTTTGGCGAGTTTTGGTAGTGCAACAACTCTTAGTATAAAAAATACAACTGTTGTTCCGAGCACAATTATCTCTGGAAATTCTGTAATCTTCTCTTTAAATATTAGTTACACCGGAACGAATGTTGCAAATTTATCTTTAATTGATTCAACAAAGGATAAAGGTTCTTGGGTTCTTCCAGTCTTAGGAACTTTTCAACCAGATACTTCTGTTGTGAAGAATATAAATCTTACTACCTCTAAAAATGATTCAGGTGTAATGAATGTCCTTTTTAGTTTGACGGATAATCAATCACACACACCAGAAAATTTACAGTTTTCTATAACTGTTTTACGACCATCTTTAGAAATCTCGGTTGTGAATAATTTCTCTAATTTTCAGAATGCAACAGTTAAGATAACGAACAATGGAACTATGAATTTAACGAATGTTCATCTTGTGCAAACAACAAGTTTTAATTTTAATACAAACGAGACTTCTTTCGATCTATCTGCTGGAGAATCTAAATATGTAGAAGTTTCTTCTTCTGATTTTTCTAATTTGAGATTTGGACAAATAAAAGATATAGATGTTAAAGCAGTTTCAGATGAGGCAGAAACTGGGGGAATAGTTATTGGTTCTGATTCGGCGACGAGTTTTTGTAATAGTGTGAAAAATCCTGCAGGTTTAACTTTAGATAATTTGAATTTTGAAGTTACTAAAGGATTCGGAAACAGAGATAATTATTGGTATCCTTTAGATCAAGTAGAAATAACAACAAGAATAAGGAACGAAGGGAATTACAATGTTAGAAATATAAATTTGCGAGCGTGTTTATTTAATTTACAAACTAAGAGATGTGACCTTGACGAAGGGGATATGAATTTAAGTGATAATAATTTCGATTTAAATAATGGAGACAGCCAAGATATAACTTTGAATTTTGAGGTTAATCCAAAATATATAAATCAGGAAAACTCAAATTATGTGTTCTATTTAAGTGCGAAAGGAGAAGTGGATAATTACGGAGGTTCATACGATAGAAATGATAGTTGTGTTTCAGGTTTGAGAAGTGGCATAAATGTTCGAACAGATGACCGATTTATAGTTTTAAATAATTTTGATTTTCCTTCGGCAATTCAGGCAGGTAATACGGTTCCAATAACCGCAGATGTGTGGAATGTTTATAGGAATTCAATAGATAAGGACAAAATTTTTATAGGAGTATATTCTTCAGAGTTGGGAATAAATAAAATTATAGATTTTGAGAGAGTAAACTCTTTGGACTTTGAACCGCTTTATGTTAATGTTAAAATACCTTCAGATGTCGTTGGAAAAATTTATCCTTTGACTTTTACTGTTTATACCGATAACACGACTGCGGATAGTAAAATTTACGAGGATAGTAACGGAGACAAGGCGGAGTGGACAATACTTTTGAATGTCAAGAATCCTTATTTGAATTTAGCCAAAGCGGAAGTCTTTGCAACATTGAATTCTTCAGCGATTGCAGGACAAGCTATAAAAGTAATGGCAAAAATTGAGAATACTGGAATGAATACAAAAACTTACAATATAAAACTCAGTGGAACAGATTGGGCATCTTCAGTTAGTTTTAATAAAGAGGATTTCACTTTAGTTAAAGGGGAATCAACAGAAGTTCAAATTACAATTAACACAAGTCAGGGATTAATCGGAGGAAATAAAAAATTCTATATAAATGTTTATTCAAATGGAACTCTCGTAAATTCTAAACCAGTTTCATTATTTGTAGAAGGGAAAAAGAATTCAGCTTCTTGGATTTTTGATAAGATTAATAATCATCCTTATGAATTTGGCTTTGGATTTTTGAATGTCCTTTTAGTTATAATAATACTTTTTATAGCGGTAAGAGTTTCAAGAAAATAAGAAGATAATTATTTAAAAGAATTTATTTATATAGATAAATGAAAAAGAA
>CAYWQG010000027.1:0-7273 GCA_964460635.1 Candidatus Woesearchaeota archaeon
GCTGTTATGTCTGGGTGAGCGAAGCGAAAGTCTGCAAGACGACCCCGAGGATTTTCCCGTAGGAAAAACCGCAGAGTTGAGTTTGAGTTTTATTGTTTTTGGGCACGCGCGCTTTTTTGCCTTCTTTTTTTATAAAAAAGAAAATAGAAATAATCTTGGAGGTGGCAGACTCGCTTTTGCTTCTTTTTTTAAAAGAAGAAGTTTACATTTAACTTAAAGAATTGTTTTCGAGAAATTTTGATTTCAAAAATAAAATGAATTCTTCAGAATCAAACATATCTCTTGGAAGCTCTTTTAAATTAAACCACGAATGACCATCTGATTCTTTATTTACATTTAGATCTGAATCTTCTTTTATAGAAATCCCATAAAAAAATTGGATTGGGTGCCAATTCTTTTTTGCATTAAGAATTTCTTTTATATATAATAATTTTAAATCTGATTCCTTAAATTGGACTCCGACTTCTTCAAATGCCTCCCTTTTAATGGCTTCAATAGACGATTCCCTAGGGTCTACCTTACCCCCAACATTCCCCCAAGAAACTCCCCAGAAATTCCTTTTTTGAATGTTTCGTTTCAATAATAGGATTTTAGAATGGTCTTCATTAAATATTATTAAAAAAACAGCCCTCCCAGTATCTTTAATTCTTTCAAAATCTCCTTCTTTGTTTAATGCCATATTATTTTCCTTAATTCATTAAGTTGTTTTTTATTTAAAATTGTTTCTTCCGATTGGATTATTTCTAATTTTTTCATTCCATTAAAAACAATTATTCTATAATGATCATAACTTGCCATTGGAGTATATCTATTTTTGCTCTCACTTTTAATTATGAACTTCCCGGCGTATTCTTTACCTAATGCCTTTTCAAGTAAGCAAAATTCTTTAATTAATAAGGAAGCTTTAAGTTCATTTTTGTCATTATTTTCAATTATAAATTCTAAATAAATTCTAATTCTATCTGTTTCAGGTATTTCTCTAATCTCTAAAATTTTCAAATTTATTATTTTGTTTAAAGACCCTATATCCCCATTTTCTATGATTTTTTGATATTTGTTAATTTTTGCCATTTTTATTTCTCGTTACAACTTTATTGCTTCTTGCTGACTCTATTGACATTAATACACCATCAAGAGAGTTTTTAACATTATCTGGACAGATCTCCATTCTCTCCCTATTTTTAACATTATTAAAAAAAGTATTCCACATTTTAATAAATGAACCTTTCCAGTTTTCAACAACCTGAGGATTGGACAATATATTCTTTTGAATTACTTCTTCTTTGTTATCGGTATATTCAATTAATCCGTTTTCATCTAAACTTAAGGTCCTATCTTTAAATCTATAATAATGATTGCCCAAATAAGGAGTATTAGAAATTACATTATTATGTTCTAAAATTATAACGCCTTTTGCTCCGCTTTCAAGCTCTAGGTTAACAATTCCAGTATCAAATCCCTTAATTACTCCTGAAATATTATCTGCTTGACAATAAGCTTTTTTGATTTTTTGTCCAGTTAAATGAGTCAATAGATCAAATATATGCATACCATTATCTGCGATTACATAATTCTCATATTCTGATCTCCACCCTCCGAGAGGACGAACTTTATGGATATGTTTTCTAAATTTTATTTCGAAATATCTTAATGTACCTGAAGTTTCTTGAAAATATCTCTTTGCTTCCATCATTTGAGTAAAATACCTATAACTTTGACCAACGAATATTCTCTTATCACTATTTGGCATTTCTAATATATTTGCAAATTCCTCTCTATTAATTACAAGTGGTTTTTCGCAAAAAATAGGTTTATCGGGATCATTATAAAGTTTTTTAATTATTTTATAATGTGTTTTTGGTGGGGTAAAAATAGCAAATACATCAACATTTTCATCATCAATCATACTTTCAAGTGAATCATAGACTTTAATCTCTGGGAACTGCTCTTTTAATTTTTCAGAAGCATTTCTATTTATGTCAAAAGAGCCATATAAATTTCCTCTTCCTGTTTCCCTTATTGCTGAACAATGAAGGTCAGAAATGCTCCCTGCCCCTATCATCCCAAGGTTATATTTATTTATTTTCATTTTTTCTCCAAGATATAAAATCTATAATAGGGATCTTCAGACATACCATATTCTAATTTTATATCAAAATATTTTTTTAGATGCTTTCGTAATAATTTTTTTGAATAATGTTTCTTTCCAATTTCCCAGTAATGACCTAAATAGAATTTGTGCTTGATTGGTCTTGGAATTGTTAAATTTAATTTGAGTTGAAAATTTTTAAATATGGAAAAATTTCCCCTAATGTGAATAGCCGCATGAGGAAGAGATAAAATTACATATTTGTTTGAAATATCTTTTATTTGACTTAAACATCTATCAAATTTATTAAAAGGGACGTGTTCAAGAACTTGTGAGCAAAGAACTACATCGAATGAATTAGGTTTAAAATGTTTTGATATATTTTCCACTGATCCCACAACATCAGGTAATAAATTTGGATTAATATCAAATTTTTTAATTTTAGTATACTTTGAAAGATAGTCAGAAACAACTTTATTTCCTATCCCTATTTCTAAGACATTTTTTGGTGATAGTTTTAATACTTGGTCAATTTGATGATGATATTGAATCCATCTAATTTTTTTATCATAATTATTATGATAAGAGTAACTTTTTTTAGACTCATCAAAAAAAATTTCTTTCTTTGCAGGTGTTTTTTTTATCATTTTAATATTTCAAGTAATTTACTTCTATCTACTTTTAAATCTCCACTTTTTATTATATATCCTTTTGCACCAGTCAATTCTAAATAATGAAAATAATTTTTCCTATTTTCATTTATATCTTGCAACACTTGTTGATAATCAAAGCTACGTTTTCTACAATCCCATAGTCGCCTATCCAAAATTTCTTTTGAATCTCCATCTAATAATACAAAAATCTTTTTGGGAATCTCCCTTAGCCTTATTAGTTCATTATCTTCTAATCCTTGATAAAAAGTATTATGTCCTGTTTTTTCATTAATTGCTGCATAGTGCCCATCAATAAAAACTCTTTCATAATTTATAATTTCATTATATATTGCTTCAGAAATTTCATTTAAACTTCTTCCAGATAACCCTCGTGCAATACTTCCAGTATGAATCCTGGTTTTATTTTCCAATAATTCTGGAGTAATTAATGTAGTTTTACCTACTCCACTACAACCTCCGATTAAATATAATTCTTTAGTTTTCATTTTCAATCTTTTTTATAAATTTAGTTAAATTTTTTATCTCATCTCTTTCTAAATTTAAATGAATATTCTCCTGAAATAGATGTTTTGTGAAAAATTGAATATAAAAGTTGAAATATTCTTTATTTGAAAACATATCATATTTAATATTTTCAAGAGAATTGAACCATTCATTGCCCCTATCTTTTTTTTCTTTATATACTTTTAATGCATCTTCTTCCACTAATACAAGTATGGCTTTCGAAATCTTTCCTATAAAGTTTTGCAATCCCTTAATTGAAATACAGGGCATTTTATGATAAAAATGTGTATCTAAAATTACATCTCCATGTTCTAAATGATTTAATATAGATTGTATAAAAACTGGTTCTAAATATCTACAATAATTATCAATAGATATATCTCCTAAATTACCAAAATCTAAATTTTTTGTAAGATTGTGTATTAAAACTCCTGTATTTATAACTTTAGCATCGGGATATTTTTCAATAAATTTATTTGTTATATAGAATCTATTTACTCCCCTAGCACTTCCAATAAATATTAGTTTATTTTTATTTTTTAATTCCACAGTTTTTTTATTCATTTTGTTTCCCCATAAAATTTAAATCTTTACTGGGGTTAAAATTTTCTCTTGTTATATATCCCCTTACAGATTCATTCGCTATGGAACTTCTATTTCCAGAGGGAGAAGTATGAACTGTCCCCCTATCATTAGGAAATAAACCCGAATCTCTTACTAAATGCCCATAGTTAATATAAAGATTTAGTATATCATTCAAACTTTTAGGATTTCCACTTCTGCTTAAAGGAGACTTTGGTGAAGGAAAATAAGAAGTGATATTAGGCAATACCCCCATATTCAAAAAATACTTAGATGCTTCAAGTAGAGATTCATTCGATTCCCAAGGGCCTGCAAGAAATTGTATTGTTGAATTTCCCTCTCCCCATAATTTTACTCCTTCTTTTAAGGCTTTTTCATAATGTTCTTTTCCTATTTTATATTTTCCGGGGCATATTTTTTTCAAAGCATCATCATCCCAAACATCAATGTTAAAACTAATAACATCTACCCCTGTTTCATGTAATCTTTTTAAAAGACCCAAATCTCTTGGAGGGGTTAATGAAAATGGACCTGAAAAGGTGTCCGCATTAAGACTATCTCTTATAACTTCTCCCATTTTGGTATAATGTTTGCATTCATCATTTGTATCTTCAAATGTTCCACCAGTTACGGCAAAAAAATCAAAATCATTTCCTGCAACCGAAACTGTTTCTGCTATATCCTCCAAATGAGAATAAACTGGTAAATTGCTTATATTTTTAGTGCCAGAAATATTACAATATTTACATGGAACTTTCTCTGTAAAAAACGAACATTGTCTTCTAGAGGCAATCGCTAAAGTATCCATCCCTATACCTTGACCAACCTCCATCATTTGGGTTCCCCTTGATGTAACTTTACCATAATGATTTGGTCTTTTCGTAAATTTGACAGGCAATAAGGGCTCTTCAACAAAATCTGAAAATAGATAATGTGTATCTCCAATCCTTTTTAATGAAAAATAAGAATTTGGATTTCTCACAAGCTTTGTAGTAATTCCATCATAAAGAGTAAACTCGTTTGGAACTCTTTGTTTATCTTCATTCATTCTGGAATTAATCAAATATAATCCATCTACATTTTCTTTAATTGAATCTCCAATTCCCTCCACAGGATCTACATCTCTTATTCCAACAATCCTTGTTGCAAGTTTAAGTATCGTTGCTTGTTTAACCCTATATTCCCTACTTTTACTCATTTGAAATTACCTCCAAAAATGCTCTTTCAACATCGCTAACTGAAATGCTATTGAAATAGTCTTCAGAATTTCTTCTGTCATACCAACTAACAGGAATATTTAGTGCATTATCTATCCAGAAGGAATTTCTGTAAATACATCTCACTTTAGGATCTGTAGGCCCAAATATGCTCAGAGTTTTCTTTTCAAATGCACCAGCGATATGTAAAACCCCGCTATCATGACAAATTATTGCTTCAGAAATGCTTACAAGAATAAATAACTCCCTAATGGTAAGATTATTTAGAAAAATTATTTCTTCGTCATCCCAATTTAAATCTTTATCAATTACAATTAAATGAAAGTTTAATTTTTTTAATTTTTTTGTTAATGATTTCCATTTTTCTAATTTCCAGTCCCTTGTTGGATTTGCTGATTTGACTGCAAGTAAGATGATTTTTTTCTCAGTTAGATTGTTTTTTTTGAGAAAATTCTTTCCCCACTTTTTTTCCTTTTCTGACAAATTAATTTTTATTTTATTATTTTTATTTGAAATATTAAAGGCATCTTTAAAAATTTCAATTTTTGTTTTATCGATTAAAGGCTGATTTATTTGTTCATAATTGAATTCATAGTCAGTTAAATCAAAAATTTCATCATAAGTTTTATTTTCAATATTTTCATTTAAATCAATAAGATTATCAATAAAATTAAGATTAAAGAAAATTTCGTTAAAACCTTTTGGTATCATTAAATCTAGTTTTCCCTTCTTCGCAACATTCTCAAGAGCAGGAATCATCATTAGCATATCTCCAATACTTCCAAAAACCCGTTTTACCAAGATTTTTTTCATATAGTTTTTACCGAAAACCAATATATAAATATAGTTTTTTTAATTAATTATACTTTAAAGTTTAATTATAGCAACCTTTATATAGATCGGGCAATGATTATATCTATGGGATTACTAAACAATTTGGAAGTGAATAGGGAGAAATTCAATTCTATTGTTAATTTAAGAAAAACTCAAAAAAGAAAACCTGTTTTATTGGCATTTTTGACACCTTCTTTCAAATTATTTGATATGCACAGATTGTCTAAATTAGAACAATTCTCAAAAGAGGGTTATTTCTTAGTCTTGGTAATCCAAGACAACAATAAGGTGGACACCTTAAATTTTGAGCATATAATAAATAAGTGCATTGAAGAAAATAAGATAATCTATAAATATTCGGATATCTATTCACAAATAACAAAAGAAGAAAATTTTAGAAGAATTCTTTCAGATTATAAATTAAATGAACTAGTCTTAAAAATTAATGATCCAAAAAAATCTAAACGATTTAATAAGGACAATCTTTCTTTTTTAGATCTAGAAAGTTTTTTGGTTCAAGATTATATTTTAAATAGACTGTACAAATTATCAAATATTGATCCTGATTTTTTTCTAACTACAGGATATAAAGATTTATTTTTTAAATATTTGAATTTAGACAGAAATGGTTCATTACCTAAAATAAAAATAAATGAAATCCCTTATAATTTTGATTTTTTGGAAGAGATCACTTCATTTGAAAATGAAATTAGCAAATCAAAACTTGATTTGAAAAATAAAAGAAAAATAAAAGAGATACTTTCAGGAGTTTTACAATCTTTTAAATATGATAACCAATTCAAAAATATTAAAGAAACTCTATTTTTTTTAAAAGAAAATATATTTGAGAGAAAACCTATAGAGGAAATTTATTTTGATAAAGAGAATTATTTTATCGGAGTTCATGCATTAAATAATAGTCTGCGAAGAAAGATTCTTGGAATTCTCAACAAGCAAGATAAACTAAAGGCTGAAGTAATAAGAAAGAAAATTAACTCAAATTTGCCTAAAAAATATAGTCTTCCAAGTATAATAAAAAATCTTGATATTCTTGTTAAAGCAGATATATTGAAAAAACAAGAAAGATTTTATGAATTGAATTGTAAAAGAATAATAATGAATATTCCAATTGATTTCGATAATTCTGAACAAAATCTCTGATTTTGCGAAGCTATCTGTTTTTTTGAAAAGAAAACCTGCGAGTCTGTCTTTGGGGGGAAAGATTATTTCTAAATAAATTTCAAAACTGAAAGTTTTGACTATCTGTTGCAAAGCAACTAAGCGCGTGCCCGTTTTTAAAACTCAAACTCAATTAGACATAACATCGCGATTAAGAGAAGTTGGATTTTTGAGAGTGGAGCGTAGCGACCTCC
>CAYWQG010000028.1:0-7181 GCA_964460635.1 Candidatus Woesearchaeota archaeon
ATACAAAAATTTTCAGAGAAAAACAATTTAGAATATATCCCACAGGCGACACAAAAAAAGATTAAAGAAAAGTGGAATTTTGATATTACACTTGATAAAACAAACAGAATATTTGATTTCGCAGTTTCTGAGAAAACTAAAAACAAAATTTTCATAATTGAAACTAATTATTATAGCGGAGGAGGATCAAAACTTAAATCTACGGCAGGAGAATATCAATATTTATCTGATTTCTTAAAGAAACAAGGAATAGATTTAATTTGGATTACTGATGGATTAGGTTGGAAAACAACAAAGAAATCATTATTTGAAACTTTCTTACATAATGATTATTTGCTTAATATAGAAATGGTAAAACAAGGAATGTTTAAAGACATAATTCTATAATGTTCTCTTATATTAGGAAACCTAAGAGTTTTTAATTTTTATTTCCTATTAAAAAAGTCCAATAAATTTTTAAAGAGATTAACTTATTTCTTTTTATGAGAAATATAAATTTTAACGACCAAATTTCTAAGAACAAACGCCTTTCTTTTTTTCTTATGTTTTTTGTGTTTTTGATTATTCTCCTTATAGGGTATGTTATTTCTTTTGCTTTTAGTCCGGGTTATTTTTTTATAATTTTGATTCTTGCGGTAATTTTTTCTTTGTCTTATATTTTAATCAGTTATTACAAGTCAGATAAAATCGCTCTTGCTTCGGTTCATGCTCAAAAAGCGGACAGAACAAAATATGGAACCTATCATAATATCGTCGAGGGTTTATCTCTTGCTTCGGGACTTCCAAAACCACGACTTTATATTATGAAAGAGGAACAGGTAAACGCTTTTGCATCTGGGAGAGATCCTCAACACGCGGTAATTTGTGTTACAACCGGGGCTTTAGATAAACTTAATCGAGGAGAATTGGAGGGAGTTTTGGCGCACGAAATGGGACACATTGCTTCTTATGATATAAGATTTATGACACTTGTGAGTGTTATGGTTGGTTTGGTTGTGATTATATCTGAAATCTTTTTAAGGAGTTTATGGTTTGGAGGTGGAAACAGAGACAATAAAAATTTCATCTTTATTATAATTGGAATTGCTTTAGCAATTCTTGCGCCTATAATTGTTAAATTAATTCAACTTTCTATTTCAAGAAAGAGAGAATTTTCTGCAGATGCCTCTTCGGTAAAATTTACGAGGAACCCGAATGAGTTAATAAAAGCTTTAACGAAGATAAAAGAGGAGAACGAGCCAACTAAAAAAGTTAGCAAGGCGCTTTCTCCAATGTTTTTTACGAATCCTTTTAAGGGTCTATCCAGAACTCATCCTCCGATTGAAAAGAGAATAGCCGTTTTAAGAAGAATGTAATATTTATAAATAAGAAATCTTTAGATTGTTATGGGTCTTTTAAAATCTGCGGGTTTGATATTTTTTAGTTTCTTATTATTTCTCGTTTTTTTATTTTCTATTTTTTCTTTAGTTATTTCTAATTCAACCAGTTATAATAATTTAAAGTCTAATTTAAATTCTTCAATAAGTCTTTTAGGAATAAATAATTCTGCAATTAATCAGACGATTGAAACTTATCATCCTTTGATGAAACTTTATTGTAAAAAAAGTCAATCGGTAAATATAAGCCATTATCTCAAGGAGGATTTATTAAAACCAATTCCTTGTTCTATAATAGAAAATGGGACTTCTCAGGATATAATAAATTATGAGGAGAATAGCCTTTTTGATACTATTTATTACAAAGATTACAATTGTAGTTTCTGGGGTTGCTTTAAAGAATCTGGCCCTCCAGTTTTTCTTTTTTCTAATCTCGCGCACGAATATTGGACTTCCTTATTTCATCTTGGGCTTTTATTTTCAATCTTAATTTTATTTATAATGTTTTTTTTAATTGAGAAAAAAGCAGATATCCTTATTTTAGCGGGGGCTATATTATTTTTTCCAGCATTATTATTTTTGAAAATAAACGTAGTTCTGGGAGTTTTAATAAAATCTTTCTTGGTTTTGGTCTCAGTTCCTTCTCTTTTCGTTCTAAAAGTTTTCTTTTCTTCAGCTCATTCTGTTTCTGTAACTCTTTTGATTTTAAGTGCTTTCCTTATCTTTTCTGGAATCCTTTTCAGTTTATTTAAAGGAGGAATGAAAATTTATGGAATCATATCTAAATTAACAAATAAATTTCACAAAGATTCTAAGGAAGATAAGAAAGTGAAAAGAAAAGCGAAACCGAAAAAAAATAAAAATGAATTTACTGAACCTTCTTCAAGTTTATAATTAATTAAAAGATTTTACTTCCTATTTCTATTTCTCCGTCGGGTTCAAGAAGACGAACTACTGATTTGTCGGAGGTTGAAGCGGCCAAAAGCATACCTTTACTTTCAACTCCTCTTAATTTTTTTGGTTCTAAATTTGAAACAACTATTATTTTTTTTCCTTTTAATTTTTCCATAGAATAATATTGTTTTATTCCTGCGACGAGGGTTCTTTTTTCAAAACCTAAATTTATTTTTAATTTATAAAGTCGGTCTGCTCCCTCAATATTTTCAACTTCAAGAATTTCTGCAACTCTTAAATCTACCTTGCTCCAATCACTAAATCCAATTATTCCCTCCATTTATTTTCCTCCGAAAAGAACATTTAGTTTCTTAGTTAATTTTTCGAAAAGTCTTTCTCTATCTTTAAACGAATCATAGTAGACTCCTGCCAATTCTGCAGTTACTTCTTTATAAGCCCGAGAAGCGTCGCTTTTGGGTTCTGTATGTATGACTGCGTCCTTTCGATTTATTGATTTAGGAATCGCGTCATCTTCAGGGATCATTCCAAGTATTGGAGTTTCTAACATTTCTTTTACTTCGTGAGGTTCCATTTCTATTTTGTTTTTTTTCACTCTTGTTATTAAAACCCCTAAAATCTTTTTCTTTTTTTCTTTTGCAAGTTCCATAGTTTTCAAAGCATTTGTTATTGCGGGTAATTCTGGATTTGTTACAAGAATGATTTCATCCGCGAGGTCTATTGAAGCGATGGCTTCTTCTCCCAATCCTGCCGCTCCGTCTATAATAATATAATCTGCTAATTTCTTAAAATCTTCTTTGAACTCTTTTAATTTTGAAAGTTTGATTTTTTTCAATTCCTTTATAGAGAGTGATGCCGGAAGAACTTTTATACCAGAATAATGTTTATAAACTGCCTCATATGGTTCTGCTTTTTTTAAGAGAACATGATTTAGAGTCACAGGAACTTCGGGGGAGTTTAAGTCAAGACCGAGATTTGGCGTCGAGAGATTTCCTTCTATTATTAAGACATCCTTTCCAAAATAATTTAGAGCTGCCCCCAGATTTATTGCTGTTGTTGTTTTTCCAACACCACCTTTGCCAGAAATGATGGTTATTATTTTTCCCATATTATTTATTTAAGAATTATACTAATTTTGCTTATAAATTTTTCTAACAGGGCGGCATATTCTTTTAACTTTTCCAAATCTACATTTACCTCTTTTCCTGCATAGAAAATTTTTAAATTTACGTTTTTTCGAAATTCTCCAGATTTCTTTTTCCTAAGTTCATTTATTCTTCTAAACATTTTATATAAATTAAGGATTGCTCTCATCTCTTTATTTCTTGCAAATAATTTTTCCATCTTCTGAACTTTTTCTAAAGGACTTCTGGGAATTGAATCTATCTTTCCAGTTTCTTGGTAGTGTAAAAGAAGTTCATTTATTCCAAGTTCTATCATCCTCGCCCATCTAAGAAGTAGATTGATTATGACATCACAAGTCTTCGTGTATTTTAAACTTACGTAGAGCAGATGGTCTGCACTTATTTTATCTTTGATAATATCTTCCATAAGAACGTCTTTAAGTAAACAATAAAGGGTTTTTATATGTATCTATAAATTTTTATTTTATGACAAAGTTTAAAAGAAATCTTCTTCTTTTTTATTTATGAAGAAATATAGATTAATAACTGCGGCACTTCCATATATAAATAATGTTCCTCATCTTGGGCATATCGTCGGGTCGCATCTTCCTGCCGATATTTTTGTAAGATATTCTCGGGAAAAAGGTTATGAGGTTTTGTTTGTTGGCGGGTCGGATGAGAACGGAACGCCGTCAGAACTTGCGGCAGAGAAAATAAATGTTCCTTTGAAAAAACTTTTGGATAAACTTTACATAGAGCATAAAAAATCTTACGATTGGTTTGAAATCTCCTATGATATTTTTTCGAGAACATCTAAGGAGATTCATGAAAGAACAGTTCAGGATTTCTTTTTGACTCTGTATAAGAATGGTTTCATAAAAGAAGGAAATATGAAAGTTTTTTATTCTCTTAAAGAGAACAGATTTTTACCCGGGAGATATGTTTTAGGGGAATGTCCTTCGTGTGGTTATAAACAGGCGAATGCAGATCAATGTGAAAAATGTTCTACTTTTTTGAGTCCATCTCTTTTAATAAATCCGATTTCTTCAGTTTCTCGAGAGAAAGTAGAATTAAAAGAGGTTAAACATCTTTTTTTTAAATTAAGTGAGGTCTCTAATGATTTGGAAAAATGGTTGAAAGATAAAAAGTGGAGCCCTCAGGTTTTGAATCTTGCGCGCTCTTGGATTAAAGAAGGTCTTAAAGATAGAAGTATAACGAGGGATTTGAAACATGGAGTTAAGGTTCCCCTCGAAGGATACAAAGATAAAGTTTTTTATGTTTGGTTTGATGCTCCCATTGGCTACCTCTCTTTCACGATTGAGGCGAAAAAAGATTCGTGGGAAAATTATTGGAAAGGAAATTCTGAAATTTATAATTTTTTGGGAAAAGATAATATTCCTTTTCATACTTTATTTTGGCCGGGAATGATTATTGCCCATAAAAATTTAAATTTGCCGACGAGGGTTGTTGGTTTTCAATATTTGAATTATGAAGGAAAAAAGTTTTCTAAAAGCAAATCCCAAGGAGTTTTTTGTGAGAGACTTCCAGAATCAGGAATAGATTCTGAACTTTTGAGGGCTTATTTAGTGATGTTGCTTCCAGAAACTAATGATAGCGAATTCAGATGGGAGAATTTTCGGGAGAGGGTGAATTCGGATTTGGTTGGTAATTTTGGAAACTTCTTTAATCGTGTCTTTAGTTTTTTAGAAAATAAATTAAATTTTGAAATTGAGAAGCCAACAGAAGAAAATTTAAGAGAAGAAGATAGAAAGTTTTTGAAAATTATAGAAAAGAAGATAGAAAATATTTCGAATTATTTTGAAGAAGTAAAATTGAGACAGGCATTTTTTGAAGTTCTTGCTCTTTCGAGTGAAGGAAATAAATATTTTAATGATTCAAAGCCGTGGGAAAAAATCAAGGATAATCCTGAGGAGGCTAAAAGAATAATTTATTTGAGCATTTATCTTTCAAAAGTTTTAGCGATTTGTTCTTTTCCTTTTTTGCCTAAGACTTCAAAAAAAATTTGGGTTGCGTTAGGTTTAGGAGAGTTTGAAACTGTTTTTAAGGGAAAAGGAATTTGGGATTCTTTAAAATTGAAAATATTTCCAGAATTTAAGAATTTGAAAAGGTTAGATTTACTTTTTAAAAAGATAACAGAAGAAGATTTAGAAAAGTATAAAGAGATTGCTTCTAAAACTACCCCCCTTAAAGAGCTTCTCAAAAATGAATAAAAAAGAGAGCAGTATAGAAAAGGAGATAAAACTTATTTTCAAAAAATATCCTGGTTCTAAGACGACTTTAAATCTTATGAGAGACAAACCGAATGCATTTAAGATATTAATTTCTTGTTTGTTGTCTTTAAGAACGAGAGACGAGAACACAAAGAAAGCTTCAGATAAACTTTTTAAAATTGCAGATACTCCAGTGAAATTAGTCAAACTTCCAATTAAGAAAATTGAGAATTTGGTTTTCTCTTCTGGGTATTATAAACATAAGGCGAGAGTTATTAAGGAAGTCTCTAAAAAGTTGTTGAAAGATTTTGACGGGGAAGTTCCAAACGATAAAGAGGCTTTGCTTTCTTTTAAAGGTGTTGGACCTAAGACTGCGAATATAGTTTTATCCTTTGCTTTTAATGAAAAAGTTCTTCCTATTGATATTCATTGTCATAGAATTCCAAACCGAATTGGATGGATAAAAACTAAGAGTCCAGAACAAACAGAAATTGAACTCGGTAAGATTCTTCCTAAGAAATATTGGAGTAATTTTAATTCTGCATTCGTCCAATTTGGAAGAGAAATTTGTCAGCCGATTTCTCCTAAATGTAGTGAGTGTCCTATAAGGAAAAATTGTAAGCGAGTTGGAGTGAATAGAAGTAGATAATATCTCAAGAACTGAAGAAAATATTACAGAAAGATAATAAATTTTTCCTTAAAAAAAGGAACGGCTTTGGATCATTTACCTCTTATGATTGCGAGAAAAGAAATTTTAAAGATTTAAGTTCAAATGAATTTATGAGATGATTAAAAAAGAAATAATTTTCTATTCATTCATCTCACCAACCGCTAACTTAACAATGTACCTTCAACGGCTTTGTTTAAAAAGTCAATAAATGAGGATACTTATTAAACAGAAAAATGGAAAAACAAAAAGAATTTAAACAAACTAAAACTATTAAAAGTAAAGGAGGCACTAAATTGATTAAAAATAATAAAAGAGATACTTTAGCTTATGGGTTTATTTTAGGGCTAACGGGTTTGCTCCTCGTGGCAATTTCTTTATCTAATCCAATTTATTTGTTTATTGGAGGTTTAAAATTTTCTTATAGTTCAATAGGATTTATTCTTTTTATTGTAGGAGCATGGTTAACTATAAGGTCAACTTTTGATTAAGATGAATAATGAACTTAAAGAGAAAAATATTTTAGATTTAAAACACCAAACTTACCTAAATTATCTTAATATTCTTATAATTTTAATTGTTACTTCTTTCATAACAATAATTCTTAATATTCGAGGTATAAAAACAATTATTGTTCTCTCATTTTCACTTTTAGTTTTACTTTTATGTTTTCTTATCTGGGGGGTCTTCTCAAGATTATTAAAAAATATCCATGAAGAGATAAGGAAATTATAAAATTTCTCTTGTCTGTTCAAGACTAAATTCTGCTCTTACCCCCAACTCATTTATTTCTTGAATAACAACACAAACATTATGACATAAAACTTTAATCAACATTTCATTAAATTGTGCTGTTTGTTTTTTACTTCTA
>CAYWQG010000029.1:0-6764 GCA_964460635.1 Candidatus Woesearchaeota archaeon
CTAAAGAGGCGAAAACAAAAATTTTCCATTTGTTTTTTTCTGGTTTCTTCCAATTTAATTATGAAAAGTTTTATAAAATTGAAATCTCTTATTAATAAATGAAAGATGATAATATAAAAAAAGGGGTTCTTTTCCTGATTTTGTCTTTACTGTTGGTTCTTTCTTTTTGGGTTTTAAAACCAATTATTTTTTCTTTGATTTTAGGAATTCTTCTTGCTTTCCTTTTTTCTTCCAGTCTTGATAAGGCACAGAAGATTTTTAAAAGTAGAACTTTAACCGCAGTAATTTTTTCCATTGGTTTATTATTTATCTTATTTGTAGTTTTGTTTTTTTCAATTCCACCTCTTGTGAATCAATCAATAAAACTTTATCAAATCTCTCAAACGGATAATTTTCTTTCACCCCTCATAAATCTATTTCCTAACACTCCTTTTTATAAGAGCCTTGCTCCTACAATTTATTCTTTCGTAGCAAAAATCGGAAGTTCTTTAGTTAATGCTCTTTCTTCTTTAATTTATGATTTCCCAACATTATTGTTACAATTTACAATTGTTCTCTTAACTTTCTTTTTTGTTCTACGTGATAAAGAAGAATTCGTGGATTATACTTATAATCTTCTTCCATTTTCTGATTCAATAAATAAGCGGTTCTTCAAGTCCTCTAAAGACATAACTCTTTCAATACTTTATGGTCAGGTTTTTGTTGGAATAATTCAGGGGATCATAATGGGTGTAGGATTTTTTATAGCCGGGGCAGGGTATGTTTTGCCTTTAACTTTTCTTTCTATCCTCTTCGGGATTCTTCCGATAATTGGAACAATGATTGTGTGGGTTCCGGTAATTTTTTATCTTTTAATGAAAGGAAAAATTTTATCTTCTATAATAGTTTTCATTTTCGGATTAATCTCTTCTAATATAGATTATCCTCTTCGTGCAGAATTTGTTTCGAGAAGAATAAAAATGCACACAGGCATAGTCCTAACTGGAATGATTGGGGGATTTCTTTCCTTTGGAATTCTGGGATTAATCTTAGGACCTCTAATCCTTTCTTATCTTTTAATCCTCTTAGAAATTTATCAAGACAAGAAAAAAATTAAATGATAATAAAATATAAACTTTCAAAACTTAAAGCAGGAATACCAATTGCGATTTTAACGAAGAGTTTGGCTAAAGAACTTGGAGTGCGTCCTAAAGACCGAATTTCTCTTGGGAGTCTGAAAGAGCCTTCAAAAAAGTTTTTTACAATAATAGATATAAATCCCACACTTAGGGGTAAGAAAATCCTACTCTCTAAGGAAATTTTAGAGAATCTCCATCTTAAACGTAAAGGAAAAGTTCATGTAAATTTAGAATTCTCTTCTGAGGCTTTTCTCTATATAAAAAAGAAATTAACTGGAAAGCATCTTTCCAAAAAAGAGGTAGAAATTATAGTTCAGGCAATAGTAGATAATTCTCTTTCAGAGGCAGAACTTGCTTTATTTATTTCTCTCATGTATGAAAAGGGGATGGATTTCAAAGAAACCATTTTTTTGATTCAGGCATTTTTGGAATCTGGGAATCCAATGAAATTTAGAAATAAATTTGTTGTTGATAAGCATTGTGTGGGAGGAATTCCTGGAAACAGAACAACTCCAATAGTTGTTTCAATTTGTGCTTCGGGGGGGTTGACTTTCCCTAAAAGTTCTTCAAGAGCTATAACAAGTGCAGCAGGGACTGCAGATGTTATTGAAGTTTTGGCAAAGGTAAGTTTTAAGGTTCCGGAACTGAAAAAGATGATAAAGAGGGTTGGAGCATTTCTTGTTTGGGGTGGTGCTTTAGATTTGGTCCCCGCTGATTCTAAAATAATCAAAATAGAAAAGAAATTAATGATTGATCCAGAGTCGCAATTATTAGCTTCTATAATGTCAAAGAAATTGGCTTTTGGAGCGAAGTATATCCTAATTGATATTCCTTATGGACGAGGAGCAAAGTTCAATAAGAAATCTGCCTTAGAGTTGAAAGGAGAATTTGAAAAAATTGGAGCATATTTCAAGAGGAAGGTAAGAGTTGTCTTAACAGATGGTAAAGAGCCAATTGGAAACGGAATAGGGCCTGTTTTAGAGATGAGGGATATCCTAAGAGTCCTAAATCCAAAGGTTCTTCCTCCAAGGGATTTAAGGGAGAAAGCTCTTTTTTTAGCGGGCCAGATTTTTGAGATGGTTGGCAAATGTAAGAAAGATAAAGGCTATGAACTTGCAAAGAAGATTTTAGATTCAGGAAAAGCATTCAAGAAATTTAAAGAAATAATTAAAGAACAAGGGGGTGAAATAAAATTATTGAAAGACGCCAAATTTAGAAAAGATTTATATTTTAAAAAAAATGGAAAGATTATTATTATAAAAAATAAAGAGACAAATTTTATAGCGAGAATTGCTGGAAGTCCTTTTAATAAACCATCTGGGATTTATCTTTACAATCACGTTGGAAGTTTAGTAAAGAAAAAACAAAGGGCAATGACAATTTATTCAGATTCTAAATCTCGTTTAAGACAAGCTGTGAAGTATTATAAAAAGCTTGAACCAATTGTTTTAAAAGAAAACTAATTCTTCTAAATAAAAGCCTCTGTCGCATAGTGGTATTGCACCGGACTTGAGATCCGGGCCCTTCGGGGCTCCCAGGTTCGATTCCTGGCGGGGGCGTTGAAAGTTAAAAATCTCAGAATAAAAAACTTTTTATAGTTCTCTTATATTTTAAAAAGATGAAATTCAAAAAAGTTGGGGGCTCTTGGAATCCAGAGAATCAAAAAGAAATTGTTGGAAAAATTTTGAATATAAAAGAGAAAGGGGGAAAATATGCGACGAAGGTTTATACTTTAGAAACGAAAGAGGCGGTAGTTGATGTTTATGGAAGCGCAGTCTTAGATCCAAAGATATTGCCGATTAGTAAAATCGGAACAATTGTTAAAATTATTTTTCTCGGAAAGAAACAAGGCAGAGACTCGGAGTATAAAGATTTTGATGTTTTTCTCTGCGTTGAGGATAAAAAAGAATAATTAAACAAATTTTCTTAATTTTTAATCTGTTTTCTATTAAAGAAATCTAAAACTCTTGAATCTGGGCTAAGAACCTCCACTACATCTTCTTTAAATCTTAAACCTCTATAAATTCTCTGAAGCAGTTCTCTCTTTGCTTTATCTCTATAAAACGACCAATAATTTATTTGATTAGTTTCTTTTAATATTTTCCAGAAAGAGTCTTTAATATTTGGGTTGGGATATTTTGTAAAGATTATACTTCGACATTGCTCTCCTGGGAAATCAACTCCTCTCGAACATTTTGTAGAAAATAAAACATCAATGGCTCCATCTTTAAAATCCTCGACCAGTTGTTCGCCCCCATTTTCTCTTTGCATATCTTTCAATTCTTCCATATTCACTAAACCCCTTAATTCTAATTTATTAATCTCTTCCTCAGTCGGAAGATCTTTAAAACTATTTATATGAATTAATGTCGGTTTTGTTGCTTTTTTTAAACAAGCATTTAAACTGAGCAAATAATCTTCTCTCGTGACATTTCCACAATAAAAATTAGAATACCGACAATCAATCTCTAAACCGGTTCGGATGATATTTATTTCTCCTTGCTGTTCTGTTTCTGCTTCAATTATTTTGAAATTTTCAATTCCAAAAATATTCTTTAAAATTTCTGAAGAATGAATTGTTCCAGACATTAAAACTAAACTTTTGTTCTTTTCAACAATTTCTTGAAATCTTTTTTTAAGATTCACAGTAACAAGATTTATTATTATCGACCCGTCTTTTTTTGTGAAAGTTACATAAGTTTCTTTGAGTAATTCTTCGAACATCTTTATTTGTTCTATTGTTTGAAATAGATAACTTTCCTCGTCGACTCCACTAAAAACATCAGAAGAACTTATTAAAAAATCAATAAATTTTTTTATTGGACTTTCTTCTAAGAGAAATATTTTATTTGAATAAACTGATTCGTTAATCTTTCGGTCTAATTTTAAATCGTTTAACACAAATTCCAATTCCTTTATATTCCTCCCTAAACTTTCTTCTTCCAAAGGTATGTAAGCTAAAGAGTTCTGAAGTTTGTTTATGTTTATGTTTATATGTTCTGAAAAACTATCTAAGAATTCATCACATTCATCAATTATCTCCACTTCAGTTTGAGGTTTCCGATTTATTGCAGATTCCAATTTGTATTTTAAAGAATTAAAAATGAGCACGTCTGAATCTACATAGGAATTAAATTGTTCGTAGAATCCACATCCTTTTTTCCCTTGGTAAATATTAAATTTTGTTCCGTTCAAACCCATATAACTTTTTATTTTTTCTTTATCAAAATTTTTTAATTCATATTTTTCTGGAAGGACCGCGCTCCAATAAGGGCACGCTCTGGCGACGGAGATTCTCCGAATATCCTTTAATTCTATATTTTTGTTTTTTAAATGACTGTTCCTCCGAAGATAATCTTTTATTCGTCTTATATTTTTTTCCTTTAATTCTATTTTACAGGGGATTGAACTATTATTTGCAGAAGAATCATTTCCCAAATTCATGTCTGAACCTTTCTTTATAATTTGGAATATATCTTGAAGTTTAGAGTTCACTTCTTTTTTAGGAAGTTCATGACGGTTTTCCTCGAGAAAAAGGCAGGGGTGGTTTTTTCTCCCTGTGAGAATACTTATTTTTAGTTTCTCTCCATTACTTTTTAGAATATATTTTTTAGATTTGTAATCTTTTTTGTATTGTTCTTGAAGAGCTTTACTTGGAACAATTATAGAAGTCTTTCCTAACTCTTTGGCAATATTAAGCGCAATAGCACTTTTTCCCGTCCCACACATTCCTTTTAGAAAAATTATTTTTTCTCCATCTTTTATTGCCTTTAAAATTTCTTCGACGATATTTTTTTGAGATTTCCCATTTGAAAAAACTTTTGGAGCTAAAATTTTCTTATCTTGATAAAATGACCATTCCATAAGAAGATTATTTTAAAGACCCTTTAAAATGTATTGCTATTAAATATTAAAAAAAAGATTTATCCGAATAAAGCTGCCAATCCTTCTGCGGCTAATTCTTTCTTTTCTTCTTTTGGTTTTTCTTTCTTTGTTTCTTCTTTGGGCACATTACTGACAGCAGATGATTGAGCAAAACTTACATTTTCTATTTCTTTTGCAATGTCAACACCTTCTAAACTCACAAGTAAAGATTTAACTTTGGATTCGTCAGGTTGAACACCGATTGATTCTATAACTTTCTTTAAATTTGCTTCATTAACATCTTTTCCAGATTTATTCAATAAGAGTGCTGCGTATATGTATTCCATTTTATTTTATATTATTTAACCCTTTTAAAGCTTTGGCATTTTGATAAGCTTTTGCAAGTATTTGTGTTATATTTTCTTTTGTGTAATAGGAAATATTGAAGGAAAGATTTTTTGCTTCTGATATTGCTTTTTTCAATTTTTCTAAGGCTTTTTCTGGATTTATATCTATATCCAAATAGAGTTTATTCTCTTTAGTATCGAAGACAGCACCGGGTTTTAGTCCGGTTAAGAATGGTTTTATATCTAATTTTCCGAGGAGATTCGCGGTTCCTTCTGAAATCTTTTCTCCTTTTTTTGCAACGACCTTCGGTTCTTGGATGTTTATTTTTCCTTTCTCTATTTTTATCTTTATTCCTAAAGCACCAAGTTCGCTTATTGCAGGGCCTGGAACTAAATCCGTGGGTCCAGCAGGAATTTCAATATCCTCTGGAGCAGTTTGTCCGGCCTTTGCCTTTGAAGAAATTTTGTTCTTTTCTAATTGTTTTGCCAAATCAAAACATTCTAAATTGGAGAATAATAAAGCAATATTTCCTTTAATTTCTTTTTTTAATTTATCAAATTTTCCTTTCTCTGAATCTAAGGCGAGGAAAATTAAATTCTTTTTAGGAATTTTAAAAACGGTTTCCTTTCTTAGATTCTTCTGTATTTTTTGAATCTGGGATGTTGGAATTTCAGAGATTGAACTAATCATAATTGTTCGGTTCTTTTTTAAAAGGGAAATTAATTCTTTAACAATCTTAATTTTATAATCTGGAATTTTCCGAGTAATCTTTTTCATTTTATTCTATTTTTATTGGCTTGCTCATACTTAATTTTACTTTAAAATTTTTTATATTCATTTTTCCTAAGGGCAGCTTTTTTTCTATGGCCTCATAAAAAGCTATAGCGTTCTCGACTAATTCTTCCGTAGGCATATTCTCTTTTCCAATAGCAGTTTTTATGCTCGATTCTTTAACTTTTATTTTAAGACTAGAATTTATTTTATCTTTCAACCCATTTATTGTTTTATCATCTGAGTTCAAAATTATTCCAAGTTGTGGGGAAGGCATTTTCCCGGAAGAACCCAAAGCACGTCCAAATTTAGTTGCTATTTTAGGCATCAATTTTTCCTGAGCAATAAAAAAATCAAAATCCCTAACAAGTTTTTTCATTTCTTTTTTATCAGAATAACTTTTGAATTGCGTAGGGGTTATGGTAAAAACATTTTTATTTTCAACTTCTAAAAATGCACCTATCTTTTTTTCCTTTATTCTATGAGGAAGACTAATTAAAATATTAATTGGGTTTTTCTTAATGTTATATTTTTTTAGATTGATTATAATGTCTACACTCTGTTTAAACTTTCTAGGTTTTATTTTCTTTAATTCTTCGAATGCTTTTTTTAAATTTGCTTTCATTCGAAAACACCCCCCAGTCCTTTGAGGATGAATGAAAA
>CAYWQG010000030.1:0-6714 GCA_964460635.1 Candidatus Woesearchaeota archaeon
GAGGCCTTGGTTTTCTATTCTCCCGAAAGACAAGGTTGAGCTTATCGGTTTTGTTAGGCCTTGATTTTCAATTTTCTCGAAAGACAAGGTTGACCTTCCCAACTCGGAGGCCTTGATTTTCAATTTTCCCGAAAGACAAGGTTGAGCCTCTTGGTCTGGTGAAGCCTCAGAGACCTTTTTCATAAAGAGTTAAGGAAGACTAAATCTCTCTCCCCAATTCTATAAAGAAAAGAATAATAAAGTGATTTAACAAAAGAATAAAGTGTGGGAGTGCCGGAGTGGTCAAACGGGACAGGTTTAGGACCTGTTAGCTTATGCTTACGGGGGTTCGAATCCTTCCTCCCACAATTATAAACTAAAGAACTTCGACAAAAAATAAAATCATAAAAACTTTTAAAAAAAGTGAGGACATCTCAAACAACTTATTGTAACATTCTTTATTAGGCTGAAATGTTGACTACAAAATCCAGATAATTAGGATTGAACTCTGTGTATCTCGGTATATCCTAACAAACCTCAAACATTCAACATCGAAATATCCTCAAAGAAAAGAAGGTTATCCTCTTTATAAAGTTTTCGTTTTTAATTATTTAAGTCAGTAGTAAAAAATTATAAATTTATTCTCAATTTTAAAAAATAAAAATCACAAAGGAATTTTCATTCCTAATTGTTTCAATAAAAAATTATACAAAACAATAGTGATTCCAATCAAGAAAATAAATACAATCACCCTATATTTGTTAATGTGTTTGTGATATTTTTTACGCATCTTATGAGAAGAAACGTCCACTAATTCGTCCCCGAAATAAATAGAAAATAAAGTTCCAATTATCGATAGAAGAATAATTCCCCAAAATGGAAAGGGCTTAGATAAAATGTGATAAAATAATTTTAGAATAATTGTACTATTATATATATGGGGAATAAGAAAGAAAGCATATAAGTTCATACCTGCAGCTATAAAGAACGAAGCAATTTGAGTATACATCATCCTTATGCCCATTAATAAACGAATAGGGAATGCCACCAAAAAACCAGCATCAGCAATAGGCGTACAAAAAATAAAAAAAGACCAAGTTAGGAAAGTTACAAAGATTCCTGTCTTTGTACCTAATCGAATAGATAAATAAACGAAATAAGAAATAACTATAAGTCCCAAGCCTAAAAATTTTATTAAAGAATATCTTTTCGTCTCGTGAGTGAGAAGCTCAGACATTTTTGGTTTATTCACATCCTTAGACATTTTCTCATTTGTATTTAAGAATTGTCCTTTAAATATGTTCTTACAAGAAAATAAAAATTCAATCTATTCAACAAAAGAATTATACTTCGTCGACAACACCCGCATCAGAAACCCAAAAGATAGTTTCATTGTCCGGAAGATTTGGACTGTCTATTAATTTTGCAACTCTTGAACCTTTCTTTCCCCTTCTTAAATAAATCCTATAAGTTGAAGCGTGTCCGACGATATTCCCTCCTATTGCAACGGTTGGATCCCCAAACATCTGCGCTGGATTAGTCATTACCTGATTTGTTACATAAACCGCAAGATTATAGGTCTCCGCAAGTTTTGTAAGATTATGTAAATATCTATTGAGTTTTTGCTGTCTATCCGCGAGCTGCCCCCTCCCAGAAAACTCCGCACGAAAATGAGCCGTCAACGAATCAATAATTACAATTTTTATAGGCTCTCCATTTTTTATCATTTCACCAACCTTTTCCAAAAGCAAAATTTGATGGTCCGAATTAAACGCCCTCGCAACAAGTATATTCTTTAAAACGCTCTCCGGAGAAAGTCCTTTCGCCTCGGCAATTTGTCTTATTCTTGTAGGCCTAAAAGTTCCTTCCGTATCTATGAAAACCGCTTTTCCTTCCGCGCCCCCCTGCTCTTTAGGTAATTGTGCATTTACTGCAAGAGTCGAACCCAATTGTGTCTTTCCAGAACCATAACTTCCAAAAGCCTCTGTTATCGCCCGGCTTTCCAATCCCTTGCCCCCCAACAAATCATCAAAACTCTTACTCCCAGTAGTTATATTAATAATATCTTCTCTGCTCTTTGCGTATTGTTCTCCATCCTGAAAACCCAAATTCAACATGCCTCTCGCAGCCTGTATTGCTTTTCTCGCAACGCCTGCACTGACTCCAGCCAAATCCGACAATTCTCCAGGACCCATAACCGCAAGAGTCATTAAATCATAAACTCCCGCCAATTCAAGTTTAGCAGAAACCGCAGGCCCAATTCCTGGAAGGTCTGTAAGGGTATATTCTTTTTTCACTTCTCTCTTAACTTCTTTCTTTTTCACCGTTTCTTTTTCATCTATCATAAAAAAAAGAGATTAATTCGCCTTATAAAGATTATCTAACTAATTAATATACTTTAAAAGATATAAAATTATGAAAAGAACATTGAAAATGAATGTTATCCAATAAATAATCTTCTCCAAATTTTTTCCTGTTCGAATTATAAAAGAAAATCTAAATTTAAAAAAAGGATAAAACAAAGCAATACCTCGGACTGTTAAAGAATCCGTCAAAAGATGTAGAAAATATCCCAAAACAAAACCTGCCAAAACAATAGGAAAATATATTTCAATTAGGACAGAAAAAAAGATTAAGGAAAGCAAACTATGTAAGATTCCTCGATGTTTTAGAAATAATTGTAACGGCCGAAATATTTTTTCTCGACCAAGTTTTGAAGTTTTAGAATCTAAATCTGGTAAAAGAGTGGCAAAAATTGCTGAAGCAAAAAAGATAATTTTGTGAGGGACGAAGGATAAAAACAAAAAAACAAAAAAAATAGTTATTGAAATATGTGTCTTTGAAAGCATTTAGTTCATCCCTTAAACCTGTGAATTAATTCGGCCGTTCTAATTCTTTTATTAATTCGTCTAAATTTATTTCTTCAACTTCATTTATGATGATCTCTGGATTTCCAAAAAATTTATTGTTTTTTATATTTCCTTTAAAGAACATTTCTTTTCCTAAAAGTTCATCTTTAAACGAAGAAAAATCTCCTCCTTCTTGTAATTCTCCTTTTCCTAATTCTTTTATTGAATCCCCAAAAAAGACCGCACGCATTGTTGCTGTTCCGTCGTCTAACACTAAATTAACAATCCCTCTAGTTTCCGGATTAATTTTATTGTGTTCTGCACAACAAAAAGCACCGTCGTTAAAACTTACTTTTTTCTTACATTCCGGACAAACTTTAAAAAATCTCGGATCAAAAATTTGAACAATTACCGCCCGGCTCTTGACCAACTCTCCGATACGGAAATCCGCTATTTGTTTCTCTTTTACTCTCTTCTCCTTGACTAATTCCCCGAAAGACTCGTCTGTTTTTTTTAATTCGGAAAAACTACTTAAATGAACTTCTCCCTCTCTGAAACTCCCGTTAAAAAGTTCTATACTGCTTCCAACTTCTATTTCCTTATTTTCCAATAAGTCTATATGATGTGTATCCCATAAAACTACCTTGACATTCGCAGTCTCATCCGCAATTATAAAATTCGCAACTTTACTTGTTTCTCCATCTTTGTTTCTAAAAGTTCTGATTGGGAACATAAAAATAACCGAACCAGAAACATGAACCTTTCGCATTCCAGGAAGCAAATCCTCTATTTTTAATTTTTCATCGTCGAAAGAAATCCCTAACTCCGCGGCAATTATCTGTATCGCGCCATCTTTACTTATTAAACCTGAAAGTTTGTCTATCTTCGCTTTAACTCGTCCTTCAAGTTCTTCAGAAGAAATCCTCGAAGTTTCCGCAATTTTCTTCAATATTCTCTCGTAATTTGAATCGTCCATTCTTTGGTATAAATATTTTGATTTATAATTATTTCCCTTTAGTTGGCTTTCGAATTTAATCCAATATAATTTACCAAGAGTTTTAGAAGAAGAAAATATAAATTCTCGAAATGTGGGAAGTTTTATATATCTCCTCTTTTATTTTATGATTTATGGAAGTTATTTTTGTCAGACATGCCGAAACTAAAAACAATATAAACGGCACCATCCAAGGCCCGGAACACGGGGATATTAATAAAAAAGGAGAAAAAGAAATTGAAAGAGTGAGCCAATTATTAAAGAATAAAAAAATTGATGTCTTTTATTCAAGTGATACTCCCAGATGTAAGATAACTTCTGAAAAAATAAATAAATTTCATAAATTACAAATAAATTTTACAAAATTAATAAGAGAGAAAAATAATGGAGATTGGATTGGAAAAAATTATAAAGAGGTCAATTGGGATAAATTAAGAGGAAGTTTTGAAACAAGAAAAGCCAATAATGGAGAAAATTTAATCGAGGTTAACCTACGTGTGAAAGAATTTGTGAAAGAATTAATCCAAAAATATAGTAAAACAGATAAAAGAATATTAGTGGTCAGCCACGCAACTTTCCTCAAAATATTAATTGGAAACTTATTAGGAATGAAAATGAAAAATTCTATATTTAATTTAAAAATAAATCATTGTTCTCCAATAATAATTTCTTTCAAAGATATCACTTTTGAAAATAAAAATCATAAAAACATTCCTAAAATCTCTCTCTAAAATAAATTATTAATCAAATTTTTAGAATTCTTTTGCTTCTTTCTTCTCTACAACAACTGGCTTAGAAATTTTAACAAAAGAAGGAGCTGCGATTAACATATTTTCATAACCTGCAATTGAACCTCCAATCGCGTCGATAGTTTTTCTTATCTTATTGACAGCCCGCTTAAGTTCTATTGGATCTTTCTGCTTTATCTTCTTTATATCTATAAGAGCTATTGTATAATGTTGTCTTATGTATTCTAAAATTTGTGTTGTATCTTCATAATCTTTTAAAACAAATAATTTCAAAAGAACTTTCTTTTCCTCTTTCTTCTCACCTAAATTTAATTCCAAATAGTCCTCGCTGGTTAAATCGCCCTCATTAGAATTTGAAAAAAAATCCTTTATTTTTTTAAATACCATAAGTATAACAAAGAGAATTCATTTATAAATATTTCGTAACTTTTGGACTTAAAAAAGGAAATCCTTCTGGTATCAAATATTCTTTCTATAAAACTATAACTACTAAGTCTAAATCGCTTTTACAGTCTTGGTCTTTGTTGTGGATTTGTAAAAAACTTTGCTCCCACAGATAGGGCAGACAAACCTCTTATCTAAATCAGTAATCTTTATTTCTTTTCCACATTTGAAACATTTATAAGTTTTCATTTTTATTTTATTTATTATTTAAGACGTAAACTTCTCCTGCAATCTTTTTCCCGCACTTTTTACAAAACCATATCCCTTTGGAAAGTCTCTTAACACCCAAACGGTTACATTCCGGACAACTTTGTCTCTTTCTCTGTTTATCTTCTACCTTTATCAATTTATCTCTAACTTTCTTCCCATACCTTGCGCCAAATCTTCCTGCCGCCCTTACTTTTTTTGATTTTCTTGTCATTTTTTTCTTTTGTTTTTATTCTTTTGTTTAAAAAATGTCAAGGTTGACCTTCCCAACTCGGAGGCCTTGTCATTTTTTTCTTTTGTTTTTATTTGTTATCTATTTATGGGGCTACCCGGATTCGAACCGGGGTCGTCAGGTCCCAAACCTGAAAGGCTACCAGGCTACCCCATAACCCCAAACTTATTTCTCTTCCTTTTCTTCTGTTTTAATTTCTTTTTCCTTTGCAGCCGCTTCGTCTCTCTTAATCTTCTTTTCCTGTTCTTCTTTTAAGCCTTTAAAATATTCTTTCAATTCTTCCATCTTCTCAGGAGGCGTTTCCGTCTTCTCTTCCTGAAGTTCTTTATCATATTTTCCCTCTTCAATTAAACCTGCAATTTCCTTCGCAGGCTTGCTCTCTATGAGTACACCTAAACTAACACAACTTCCAACAACGGTCTTAACAACTCTTTTCAAATCTCTACAAAGAAGGTCCGAACGTTTGTTCTTCGCTACTGAAATAATTTGTTCTATAGACAAATTCCCAATTTTTATTTCTTCCTGTAAGCCAGATCCTTTCTGAACACCAATTTCTTTCTTCAATAATTCAGAGACTGGGGGAGATAATACCTGAATCTGAAATTCTTTTGTAGAAGGATTAACATTCAATTCTACCGGAACTTTCAAACCTTTAAATCCGAGAGTTTCACTATTTACCTTTTCTATTAATTTATTTATATTTATTCCTAATGGACCTATTTTTTGACTTAAAGTTGGTCCAGGAGTCATCTTGCCCCCTTCGACTAATAATTTAATTATCATCGTCTTCTCCTCTTATTATAACTTTTACATCATCAATTTTTACAGTAAGTTCCATTTGAACCAACGAACCCAAGAGGCTAACAACGACTTCTTCCTTTCTTTTGTCGACTCTAAGAACTCTTGCTTTTTCACCTTTAAGTGTAGCACCAACCATCTCTATTGTATCTCCTATATCTATTGAAACATCTTTAACGGAAGGTTTTACGATTCTCTCTATATCTTTATATTCAAGGGGTTTAGTCAAAAGTCCTCTCGCAAATCTGACATTAAAAACTACCTGCTCTGCTGCATCTCTGTTTTCGGCTTCTAAGAACAAATAACCTTTGAGCCCAATAGGAATTATTATTGAATAAATCCCAAGATTGTTCTTCTCAACCTTCTCAACCATCGACTCTATGACATTATTTTCTCTATTTGAAGCGCTTTTTACTACAAAAATCATAGAACTCTTTTGAGTTTTCTATTTATAAAAGTTTG
>CAYWQG010000031.1:0-2302 GCA_964460635.1 Candidatus Woesearchaeota archaeon
CAGTAAAATAACGACAATTAACTATCCTTAAATAGAGAGAAAAGATTAAAAATAAGAAACACTTTTTTAAAATATGGAAAAGAAAAAATTCTTCGTTAAACTGATTGGAATCATCTTCGACCCGGTAAAAAGAAAAATTCTTTTAGGCAGAAGAAAGGATGAGAAATATTTTAGCTTTTTAAGGGGATATTTGAATTACGATGAAGATTTAGATTTAGAATTAAAAAGAATAACAAAAGAAAGAACAGGATATAAGATACATAATCTCGGAGCAGTTTTTGCGAAAAATAATATAGCTCAAGATGAGAAAACCTTAGAATTATATTTTTTATGTGAAGCTACAGAAGGAAAAGAAAAGAAAGGTCCCAAGATAGCAGAATTAAAATGGATAAAGGCGAAAGAATTTGGAAAATTAACGAACAAGAAAGTTCCTCCAAGATTAAAGGAATACCTTCTTCATATAACTGGTTAAATGAAATTGAAAAAATGTCCAAAATGTCAAACTTACACTTTAGAAGAAATCTGTAAAAAATGTAAAACTCCTTCGAAAGAAGCCCATTACAAATTTATAAAAAACAAAGTAAAGGGTTTCTCTAATTAACTTTTCCTCTAAATAGAGAAACTTCTCTTTTAACAATCTCCAAATCTTTTTCCCATAAAGGAGCCAAATCTCTTTTGTAAATAATTGCTGCAGGATGAAATAATGGAATCAATTTTATTTCAACCCCTCCAAAATTTATACTGTAAATTTTTCCATGAATTGAAGTTATCCCTTGTTGAAATTTCATATCATCTACTAAACCTTTCGCTAAAAAAAATTTGGTCGCATAATTTCCTAACGAACAAATAATTTTCGGTTTTATCTCCTCAATTTGTTTAATAAGCCAGGGAGTATGAGCTTTTATCTCAGCTGGCAAAGGATCTCTATTCTCTGGAGGACGACATTTCAAAATATTCACGACATAAATATCCTCAAGACTCAAACCAACCTTCCTCAAAAGTTCGTCCAAATTCTTTCCCGCCCGTCCAACAAACGGAATTCCCTGCTCATCTTCATTCTTACCCGGCGCCTCCCCAACAAACATTATTTCCGCTTCCTTATTCCCTTTTCCAACGACAATATTTTTACAATTCCTACAAATTTCCGTATTAACCGCTAAAGAAATCGCCTCAGATTTTTTCATAAAAAAGTAAAAGAAAAAATCTTTTTAATTCTATTGTATTTTTCATAAAATTTATAAACGAAAAAGATAACATTCTCTATGGCAATTCAAAAAACATTAGTTCTTATAAAACCTGACGCAGTTGTAAAGGGGTTAGAATGGTCTATTCTGGAAGAATTAAGTTCTTTAAAATTAGAATTGAAAAAGATAAGAATTGTAAAGGTAAGTGAAACTTTAGCAAGGGAACATTATTTCGAACATAGAGAGAAACCTTTTTTCGAGGGGCTCATAAAGCATATAACTGGAAAACTCCACGACAATGCAAAAGTAATAGCTTTAGTTTATGAAGGAGAAAATGCAATTAGTAAAATAAGGGAATTCGCAGGAAACACAAACCCCGAAGAGGCCTCACCAAAAACAATAAGAGGAAAATACGGAAGAATAAATAAAAAAATCGATTGTTTCGAAAACATCCTCCACGCCTCAGATTCCCCAGAATCAGCAAAGCGGGAAATCGAACTTTGGTTCGGAAAGGACTCAGATTAAAAGAACATTAATTTTATAATCCCTAAGAATATTTATTTTTATGATTGACCCTTCCAAAGAAATAAAAGAGGAAATAATTAAAAATTTAAATATAGGTGGCCCGCTCTTACCAATCCAAATTTCAAAAAGAATAAAAAAAGATTCCCTTCTCACCTCCGCTTTTTTATCTGAACTTCTCAACGAAAAAAGAATTTTAACAAGTTATATGAGGGTTGGAAGCTCGCACCTTTATCTTTTATCTAATCAAAAAAAACAATTAGAAAAATTTTTCAATTATCTGAATCCTCGAGAGAAAGACGCTTTCATCTCTTTAAAAGAAAAAAGAATTTTAAAAGACTCTGAACAAGAACCAGCAATACGAGTCGCTTTAAAAAACTTAAAGGATTTCGCAATTCCTTTCGAAAAAGAAGAAAAATTATTCTGGAGATATTTCGACGAGCCCCTTACAGATATATTGACCGCTCCTTTTGAAAAAAAGAAAACAGAAATTCCAAAGATAAAAATAACCTCTGAAGAAAATAAGAAACCCATCCTAAATCCTATAATAAAAAGAATAAAGGATTCCGCCTCTTTAAGTTCAAGTGAATCGGAAG
>CAYWQG010000031.1:2402-6441 GCA_964460635.1 Candidatus Woesearchaeota archaeon
TTCCGCCTCTTTAAGTTCAAGTGAATCGGAAGAAATCAAAACAAAACAAAATTCTAAACAACCCTCTCAAAAAGAAATGAAGGAAGAAAGAAACTTTTTCAATAATCCTTTAATATTACCCGAAATAAAAAAAGAGAAAGCAGACTCTCCTTTTGTATCTAAATTGAAAGAATTTCTGAAAGGAAAGAATTTTGAATTAATAAGAGAAATAGAAAAGAAAAAAAACAGTTACAAATGCTTGATTAGTATAGATTCTCAGTTAGGAAAAATAACTTTTTTCACCCTCGCAAAAGATAAAAAAACAATTTCAGAGTTAGATTTAAAAAAACTGATTTCTGATTCACAGAGAATCCCTTTACCTGCACTCTTGATCTATACTAAAAAACTCGGGAAAAAAGCGGAAGAATTTATAAAAAAATACAATTCAATCTTAAAAGGGGAAAAAATGCGTTATGAAAACTTTTAAAAAAGGAAGAAATTATAGAAAAGTATGGGAAAGATAAAACAAAAAATGATTAAGAAAAGTGCCAAAATACTTCTAAAGGAAGATCTTGGGTTTGGGAAGGACTTTGAAAAAAACAAAGAGATTTTAAAGAAAGATATCGTGGACAAAAAAATCAGAAATAAAATCGCGGGATATTTGGTGCAATTAGTCAAACAACAAGAAAGTTCTTAAATTTATTTAAACCCAGTTTTTCTAAATAATTCCGAACCTAAAAAAGTTCCTAATTTTCCTTTCTTTGAATCTTTCTCAGAAAATCGTTTCTTCTTCGGAGCAGAACTATCGTAGAACAACACCGGAACCGGAGCTGCACTATGTGCTTTCAATTTACACGGAGTAGAATGATCTCCCGTTACAATCATTTTTATATTATTAAATGTAACAAACTCCTTAGCAAATCTAAAGAAAGTTTTATCTAAATACTCCAACATCTCTTTTTTAACAACAGGTTTATTATCGTGTCCAGGAATATCAGTCTCCTTAAAATGTAAATAAGCATAATCAAATTTCTTATTCTTATAATTCTTTTTCAAAATCTTTTCAAAATATGTACTTGCTTTCTTTAAAGAAGACCACAAATTATCATAGACATCCCATGTTTTTAGTTTTGGATATTTAAAGGAAAATGCTTTCATTCCTGAAAGTTCAGAAAATCCCTTCTCCAAAGGCATATAGGATGCAGAGAACCATCGAGGGTATTGTTTTAAGTTAGGAATCTCTACCCCGGCTCCCCTAATCAAAAGAAGATTAGCCGGAAGCAAACCCTTTTCTTTTCTCTTAATATTAACCGGATGATTTTTTAAAACTTTACGGGCCTTTTCTAAGAATTCATTAACAATATTTGCAGTATATTGTGTGTTTTCTAAATTATCCAAAACCTTCACTCGAATAACTTTAGAAATCTCTACCTTTCGTCCTTTAAAATAATTGCCATCATTCCCAAGTACATTCTCTGAGAAACCCCCCCTGAAAACTAAAACACCTCTATGTTGAATTGTAGATTTAAATAAAAATTTACAAGGTAAATTTATTTTATTTATCGCCTTCGCTAAACTCCCTGCCTCTTTTGTCGTAAGAGTTCTTCCCGCTCTTCTGTCTAAAATTTCTTCCTTATTTTTAGGATCAACCGTCGCAAAATTCACCCTCCAACACAAATCTCCTCTAACCACTTTCAATCCCGCTCCTTTTGCTTCTAATTCTCCTCTAGAACTACTACTTAACTTATTCCCAAAAATACTAACAATCGCCTCATCCGATTCCGGAACAAATCCTGGTTTAACAGAATACATAGAACCAAGTTTACCCCTCGTCGCTAAAAAATCCAAATTCGGAGTTTTGGCTATTTCTAACGGAGTTTTATTTCCCAAACTCTTCGTCGGAAGATCTCCTAAACCATCAAGAATAACAATTATTCCTTTCATAAAAAAACAAAGAGAGCCGACTTTATAAAATCTTATATTTCACGGATTAATGACGAATTATCTTACTATCTTCTCATAAATCCTTTGATAGTTCTTCACCTTCTCAACATAATTCGTGTTTCTTGCTTCCTCTAAAGGAGTTCCATTATTGTATGCAGAAATCGCATCATTCCAAGAATGGTATCTTTGGTGCAAGCGTTCCAAAAATCTTGCTCCGGCAAATACACTTTTAGTAATATTAAATCTCTCATCTATGTTTCCCAATTTTCTGAGATTATATTTCTCTTTTCTAACGAGATAAGCCAATTCCTCCCCTTGTTTCCTATCTATTCCTGTACTTTCCGAATTTCCTAAAGTCTTTAGTCCATATTCCCTGGCAGTTCCTGGTTGAAACATCATAAGTCCCGCACCTCCATCCGCCCGACTGTTCAATTCTAAAGGATTTCCCATACTCTCTTCCATTATTATCCCAGCAAGTATCCCTCTCGGTAAATTATATCTCTTTTCGGCTTCAGAAATAACTTTTCTCCAGCGATAAGTCCGTAAAAACCTACCTCTTTCAGAATATCTATTTGAAAAATTTCCACTCAATTTAGGAACTCTCTTAAAAGATCCTTCAGAAGAATAAGAAAAGTTCTCTCTTGATTTCCGAGAAGGAATAGGATATGAATCAGATTCATTCTCTAAAGAGAGATTCACTTTTGAAATAGAAGTCCTATCAACTTTTGCAGGTGATTGATAAAAATTCCCAAAAGAATCCTGAGCAAAAGATGAATTCAGAAGTTCATAAGTTGGAAGAAGTAATACTGCCGACGTTAACAAACCTCCAAGAAATTTTGAAGCACTCTTCCTTATTCTTCGTCGTTTAACTTTTCTATTTTCTTCTTTGATTATTTTTTCAAGTCTCATAAAATTAAAGAAATATTTTACTTTTTAAATCTTCTTATTATTACTACTAAAAGATAGTCACTATTTTAAGAAGTCAAAACCCTAAATTTTCTACAAAGTTTTCTTTCTCAAATTTTTTTAAATCTTTATAATTTTGTCCGGTTCCTAAATAAATTATGGGCTTTTTCGTCGTGAAACCTAAGGAAAGAATTGTCCCTCCCCTTTCATCGATGTCTGCTTTTGAAAGTATCAATCCATCAATTCCAATTGCAGAATCAAAGGCTTTGACTTGAGCAACAGCATCGTTCCCTGCAATGCTCTCCCCAACAAAAATTTTCAAATTGGCTTGAGAAACTTTCACTATTTTCTCTATCTCCCTCAATAAATTATTCTCTGTGTACATTCGTCCGGCAGTATCAATAAGAACGCAATCAATTTTATTTTTCTTCGCAAACTGGACTGCATCGAATCCTACCGACGCTGGATCGCTTCCATATTCGTGCCCAATGACTTTTATTCCTAATTTTTTTCCGTGTTCTTCTAATTGTTCTCTGGCGGCCGCCCTAAAAGTATCCGCTGCAGCAAAGACAACAGAAAGCCCTTTTGATTTAAACAAACTTCCGAGTTTCGCAATCGTCGTCGTCTTCCCCGAACCATTTATCCCACAAAACAAAATCACATAAGGTTTCTTCTCTCCCTTTATTTTTTTAACTAAATCAGGAGACTCCAAAAGAACTCCCTTAATTATCTCTTTAAGTAATTGTTTCAAAACATTACCAAACTCCTTTTTAGAAGGGTTCTTCCTCAAAATCTTTTCCTTCAACTCTTTCAAAATTAATTCCACCACCTCCAGTGCAACATTATTCTCCAATAAAATAAATTCTAGATCTTCAATAGACTCAGAAACTTCTTTCTCAGAAACAAGCTGTTTTATCTTTTTTTCAGAAACTTCTTTAACCAACTTCTCTCTTTTCTCAACTTCAACAGAAGCCCCTTTAACAAATGCTTTTAACCTCTCCTTAAATTTCTTAAACATAAAAAAAGCAAGACTCTGGAGTTTTTAAATCTTCATTCTAAATAAATATCTTTTTAAATATTTAAATTCAAAGAATAATATTCAAATCACCCATCACAACTCAAAAGTCTCAGTGCTCTTGTGCGAGTATTCCTATACGAGTGCAAGATTGAGCTTTTACGTTTCGTGAGGTCTTGTGCGAGTATTCCTATA
>CAYWQG010000032.1:0-6157 GCA_964460635.1 Candidatus Woesearchaeota archaeon
AGTGAGTGTCCTATAAGGAAAAATTGTAAGCGAGTTGGAGTGAATAGAAGTAGATAATATCTCAAGATGAGACTCGAAATCTTTTTAAATGGTTCGAGGTAAAACTTCTTATGAAAAGATCAAGTAAAAGATGGAAGAAGAAAGGACAGATGCGATGGAAGTGGCAGAGGAAGAAACTTAAGAAGGAAAAGCATAGAAGGAAAGTTAAGAGAATGAGGAGTCGATAGTTCTATTATAGAGTTCTACAAAGGTTTATTAATGTAAGATTTTTGAATTTTGTATGGAAACAAGTATTTGGACAGAGAAATATAGGCCCTCTAAATTTGGGGATATTGTTGGGCAGGAAGAGATAATAAAAAGAGTTAAGGCACTTACAGATTCTTTGAATATACCACATTTACTTTTCGCCGGACCTGCGGGAACCGGAAAATCGACGCTTGCGCTTGTCGTTGTTAAAGAATTATTTGGCGAGGAATGGAAAGAGAGTTATTTAGAGTTAAATGCTTCTGATGAAAGGGGTATAAATGTAATCAGAGATAAGGTAAAAGGTTTCGCGAGAACAAAAGCACTTGGAAAGATAAGTTTTAAAATAATTTTTTTAGATGAAGCAGATGCTTTGACCCCTGAGGCGCAACAAGCTTTAAGAAGAACTATGGAGAACTATTCTTCTAATTGTCGGTTTATTCTTTCCTGTAATTATTCAAGTAAGATAATCGATCCAATTCAATCTCGCTGTGCACTCTTTAGATTTAAATTATTAGAAAAAAAATATATAGAAGAGGTTCTTGTTAAGATTTCTAAAGAAGAGGGTTTGATTTTTGGTGAAGGGGCAATGGATTTACTTTATGAAGAAGCAGAGGGGGATTGTCGACGGACAATAAATTTACTTCAGACGATTTCAAGTGTTTCACCTTCCATAACTAAAGAATTAATTTTGACGATGGTTTCTATGGTAAAGCCGAAGGATATAAATGTTGTTCTCAATTATTCTCTGTCTGGAGATTTTGAAAAGGCGAGGGAGAAACTTTTGGATTTGATGCTCAGACAAGGCTTGTCTGGTCAAGAGGTTGTGAAGGCAATTCAAAAAGAGATTTGGAGTTTGCAAGTTGAACCTGAACTGAAACTTAAATTAATGGAAAAGACAGGAGAAGTGGAATTTAGAATTGTTGAAGGTTCGGATCCATTTATTCAGTTGGAGGCTTTGCTTGCTGGATTTGTTACTGCTGGGATTGGGAAATAATTTTTATTTCTTTCTTAAAAACCAAAAACTATTAAATAACTTTTATATTTGAATGAATATGGAAAGAGAAATTTGGACTGAAAAATATAGGCCGAGGAATTTTTCTGAGGTTTATGGTCAGGAAAAAGCGATTCTTGGGGTGAGAGATTTTTTTAGAAATTTTAATCCTAAAAAAGGGCGGAAAGCTTTACTTCTTCATGGGCCTCCGGGAGTCGGGAAAACTACACTTGTTCAATTAATTGCGAAGGAAACTTTTTCTGAAATTTTTGAATTGAATGCGTCAGATTTGAGAAATAAGAAAAAATTAAAAGAGGTTCTTCAACCCGCAATAAAACAGCAGTCGCTTTTAGGGAAAAATAAGATTTTTCTTATAGACGAAGTTGATGGTTTATCTATAAGTGATTTTGGAGGAGTTTCTGAAATTTCTGCTTTAATAAAGATTACCCGATTTCCTATTTTGCTCACGGCGAACGACGGCTGGAAAAAAAGTTTGGTTCCTTTAAGGAGACTTTCTACACTTTTAGAAGTCAAAGAGTTAAGTTATAGTTTAATTAAAGATTTTCTTCGTTCAATTTTAAAAAAGGAAGGTAAGAATCTCAGTGAAGATGTTTTGACTTCTCTCTCGATTAATTCCAATGGGGATTTGAGGGCGGCGATTAACGATTTACAAACTCTCTCTGAATTAAATTCTGGAGAAATAAAAGGGGGAGATTTTTATACAAGGAACAAAAAAGGAGATGTGTTTAATGTTATGAAAAGGTTGTTTCAAGATAGACCGACTAAAGAGATTTTTGCGCTTTTTGATTCTTTGAATCTTCCTCTCGACCAAATTTTATTATGGATAGAAAAAAATATTCCTAAAGACTACAGGGGAAAAGAAATTAAGCGGGCTTTTGAAGCACTTAGTAGAGCGACTATATTTGAAAGGAGAATTTACAAGAAGAATTATTGGAGGTATTTGATTTATAAAATTGGTTTAATGAGTTTTGGAGTTTCCGTTTCTAAAAACGGAATAAAAGGAGGTTTTACCCGTTATGAAAAACCGACGAGGATTCTCAAAATATGGTTAAATAATCAGAGAACTTTAGAGAAAAAATCTGTTGCTGAAAAATACGCCCGTAAAGTACATATAGGAAAAAAAAGGGCGTTGGCAGAGTTTCCTTCGATAAAAATAATAATCAATTCAGATTTAAGAATTTCTAAAGAACTTGGGTTGGATCAAAAAGAGTTAGACTATTTGAGAAGTTCTTATTGATTAGGAAGCCTACAAAAAATTTAAATAGCGTCTTTCTTTTATTCAAAAATGAAAAAGGTGATTGTTTTAAGTTTAGGTGGAAGTCTAATAATTCCAGATAATATAAATTCTAATTATCTAAGAAAATTTAGAGCGGTTCTTTTGAGAAATATGAAGAATTTTAAATTTGTTGTTGTCTGTGGAGGGGGTGCGACGGCACGAAGATATATTGACGGGCTTAATAAAGAAGAATTAAAAGAGAAGAATTATCTTCAGGGTTTATTGGGTATTTCCAGCACGAGATTGAACGCAAGGTTTATGAATTATTTTTTTGGTCGAGATTCTAAAGGAGGAATTCCTCACGATATGAAAGAAATAAAAAATTTACTGAGAGTTCATAATGTCGTTTTTTGTGGGGCTTTGAGATATGCGAAAAGAGAAACTTCAGATTCTACTTCTGCCAAATTGGCGAATTATTTTGATACAGCTTTTATAAATTTAACAAATGTTTCCGGGCTTTATACCAAAGACCCTCGTAAATTCAAGGATGCGAAATTTATAAAGAAGATAACATGGAAAGATTTTCATAAGAAGGCGGAGAAGTTGAAATTCAAACCAGGGCAACATTTTGTATTAGATCAGACTGGTTCAGAGGTTATTTTTAAAAATAAAATACCGACATATATAATTGGGAAGGATGTTACTCAATTGGAGAATTTTCTTAAAGGGAAATCTTTTGTCGGGACAACGATTAGAGATTAAATGGAAAAAGAATTTTTATTTGTGGAAGGAAAGGATTTTAGTGATGTAAGGAAGGAGATAAAAAATAATCCGGAGAAAAAAATAATTTTTAGTGGTTCAGATGATGATTTAAATAGGAAAGTTCTTGAAAAATTGAGGGTTGATGTTTTTCTGGTCTATCAAAGAGGAAGAAAAGATTTTCAGAAACAGAGAGGTTCTGGATTCAATCAGGTTCTTGCGAGGATATTGAAAAATAAAAATATAACTCTTGGAATAAATTTAGATGAAGTTTTGGAAACCTATGGAAAAGAAAAAGCAGAGATTCTCGGGAGAATACGACAGAACATAAGATTAAGCAGAAAGAAGACTTTGGGTTTAAATATTAAATTTATTTCTAAGAATAAATTTTCAAAAGATGAATATGATTTAAGAGCTCTTGGTTTGGTTCTTGGTATGAGCACTTCTCTGATAAAAAATTTAAAATGATAAAATCCCAAAAAGCTCTAAATCTTTTAATTTTGGTAGTCTTCTTAAGTCTCATAATTATTACCCTACTTGGAATAACAAATAAAAAGACAGGAGAATTTATATTAGCCGAAGGAAATAGTCTTCCAAAATCTTCCGGGAATTTTATTTTTTATTTACATAAAGGGGAATTTATACCGGCAAATTCTTCGGTTGTTTTTGTTTCCGGAGGAATAGCAAAGGAGTTTAGCTTAAAAAATCTTGTAGAACAGAAACCTTCAAATGGAAGTTTTTATCTAAAAGGGATTTCGCTTTCTGGAGTTGGATTTGGTTATGGGGCTGAAGGATTTGGAAGAGTTTATCCAAAGATAACTGCTAAGTTAAAGATAAGTTCTTTATTTTTTAATGGGGAAAATAAAGAAGTAGGAGGTAATTTATCTTTTTATAAACCTCTTTTAATTTCTCTTTCCCGAGACGAGATGATAAAACTTGTGAAGAAAAGTGTGAAGTACGAGGGAAGAAGTTTGTCTGATGATGAAGTGAATATAAAGGTACAAAAAAATGTTGCGGAGATTACAACTAATTTTTATATCGGGTCTAAAGGATATGGAAAGAATTATTATGAGAATTATTTAGTTAGTTTTCCTATGAAATCTTCTTTAATAGAATCGGTTCTCGGAAAGAGTAAAGCGAATGTTACAATTTATTATAAAAATTTAAAATTAATCTCTTTTGGAACGAATTAGTTTTATTTTGTCTTTAGAAATCTTTAAAAGTGAAACATCCTTTTTTGGACTAGCGAGGTGGAGCAGTCTGGAGTGCTCGTCGGGCCCATAACCCGGAGGTCGCGTGGTTCAAATCCCGCCCTCGCTATTTTGGAGAACGGTGAGGTTGACCTGCTAAAACTCGGAGGCCTTGGTTTCCACTTTTACGGAAAACAAGGTTGAGCTTCTCGGCTTTGTGAGGCCTCGCTATTCGAATTGCGTCAGCAAGGTTTTTGACTTTGCTTTTTATAAAATGAAACATAGATCATTCAATCTCCTTGGAAATGTTGCCCTTGTGAATTTTCCAAAAAAAGAAGATAAAAAATATAAGAGAAGATTTGCAAAAAAGCTTATGGAAGAAAATAAGTCGGTTAAAACTGTTTTTGAGAAAGAGGGGAAATTTTATGGAAGACTGAGAAAGATTAAAGTTAAACTTTTGGCGGGTGAAGATACGAAAGAGGTTTTATATAAAGAGAATAATTGTCTTTTTAGATTTAATATCGAGGGAACTTATTTTTCTTCGCGACTTTCTAATGAGAGGAAAGAAATTGCTTCTAAGATAAAAAAGGGAGATACTGTTTTAGTGATGTTTGCAGGCGTTGCTCCGTATTCTATTGTTATAGCTAAGAATTCTTGTGTGAAAAAAGTATATTCAAATGAAATTAATCGGGAAGCAAATAAATATGCGAAGCTGAATATAGAAAGAAATAAATTAGAGGGGAAGATAGAACTTATTCCAGGGGATATAAAAAAAGTTGCTCTTAAATTAAAGAAAAAATTTGAGGTGATTGTTATGCCGAGACCAAAGTTAAAAGATAGTTTTCTGGAACAGGCGTTTTTTTTATCTAAGAAAAATACGAGGATTTATTATTATGATTTTTGTAAAGAAGGAGATAAAGAAATAGTTGAGAAGATAAAAAAAGAGGCAGAGAGTAATGGGAAGAAAATAAAGATTTTGAAAGTTAAAAATGCTGGGGAAATTGCACCATATAAAGTTAGAATGAGGGTTGATTTTAAAGTTCTTAATTAGGTTCTCTTTTTAGAAGATTCTTTTTAAGTTCACAAATAGAAACTAAACCGCTATCACTTTCTGCAGAAAACATTTCTTCGCCCTGACAATTATATGGGCATCTTTCAGATTCACATAAGATTATTTTTTCTCCTTCTTTGAATTCTTTGTCAAAAGAAGACATCTGTTTAGCTATCTCTCTACTTAGGAACATAGTAGAATATTTTTCTCCGCAGTCCCTTTCTTTTTTAATTTTTTCCTCTGGGAAATAGACTAAATTGGAATAATCCATTCTTTCGTTTATAAATTTCTCTTTATATAGGTTTTTATATCGTTTTTAGAGCTATGAAATAGAGATTAAAGTTATTTTAATTTTATAATTCTCTGGGCATTGGGAATCTATTCTTTTTTGAAAAATATACTCAATAAGATTAAGTTTAATTATATAAAAAAGTTTTTATGTTTAGTCATTAAGGTGGAATTCAATATGTCTAAAGTTCTTCTTTTGCTACTAATCCCTTATCAACCAATTCTTCGTAGAGGAGTGCTTTTGGAGATATTTTTAAACGATGTTTATTATTTTCTCTCCCTTTGATTATATCCTCATACATTTCTTTTAAAACTAAATCATAAACAGATTGTTGATCTACCACTCTTGCATCCGGGGTCTCGTTTAATTCTTTTCTTTTTATGAGAACTAAAGA
>CAYWQG010000033.1:0-5941 GCA_964460635.1 Candidatus Woesearchaeota archaeon
GTTCACCAAGAGGCATAGATGTTGCAGCTTCTTCTTTTTACAAAAGAAAAAAATACCATTATCAAAATCCCAAATTAGACAGAACGGTTGATGAACAAATTTTTTATATTTCTAATTTAATTGAAAATTTCAATATTCAATTTATAGAAGATCCTTTCGACGAGGAGGATTTCGAGAGTTTCTCTAAACTCTTAAAAAGATTCCCAGATAGGTTAATTGTCGGAGATGATTTAACAGTAACAAATAAAGAACGCCTTAAGAAAGCTATCGAACTCAAAAGTATAAACGCAATAATAATTAAACCAAATCAAACAGGGTCTCTCTTAGATGTTAGAGATGTTTGTAAATTAGCAAAAGAGAAGCAACTCAAATTGGTTTTCTCTCATAGAAGTGGAGAAACAGAGGAATCAATTTTAGCAGATTTATGTTTTGGATTTGAAGGAGATTTTTTTAAATCTGGTATAACAGGTAAAGTAAGGGAAGTAAAAATAAAAAGATTGATTCAAATTCAAAAAAGCTTAAAAACTAAATAGATTTTTAAAAAACAGGGCAAGCTTAAAAATCAAATAGATTTTTAAAAGAATTATTTTTATACTACAAGTATAAAAATATTCATTAAAATATGGCAGAGAAAAAAACTGAAAAAATTGTAGAAAACGAAATTAAAAAAATTTCAAAGAAGAGTGTAGAAGCAAAAAGAAAAGCACTTTTGAAAAAGGCAAAGGAACTTTCTAGTAAGATAAAGATTACAAAAATTGGAGAACTCAAAGAGAAGATTAAAGGAGAGAAAGAAGATCTTTTAGTTCCTTTAGAAAAATATGTCCAATCAGGAATTTATATAGGAACAAAGGCAGTTACTCCTCAATTGAAAAAATATGTTTATAGAAGAAGGGCGGATGGATTAGCTATTTTTAATACAGAAATAATAGATCAAAAGTTAAGAGAAGGAATTGAATATCTTTCTGAATTCAAATCAGAAGAAGTTGTCTTAGTTTGTAAAAGACAATCTGGATGGCCTGCTGCAAAATTATTTTCGAAGGTTACTGGAATAAAATCATTTACAAAAAAATATCCTGCTGGAATTTTAACAAATCCTCTTTTATCAGATTTCTTGGAAAATGAATTAACAATAATTTCAGATTCTTGGTTAGATAAAAATGCCTTGAACGACACCATAAAAGTTAATAAAAAAATTCTGATGATTTGTGATACAAATAATTTTCCAAAAGGAGTCTCTCAAAAAATAATTGGAAATAATAAAAGTCCAAAAAGTTTGGGATTAATTTTTTATATTTTAGCAAGGGGTTATATAAAAAATAGAAAAATAAAAACAGAACTTCCAGAATTAAGTGAGTGGCTTGTTGGAGAAGAACCAATTAGAGCAAGCCCTAAAAAACCTTTCATCCAAAAAAGGCCATTTCAAAAGGCAAGATATGGGGTTTAATCCTCGGAGTAATTTTCTTTTTTTATAATTTTGATAAACCAAGGAACAAATATTTCTTCTATTGAATTTGAACTACAAAGAAAGCTTTATAAACAAGGGTTAATAATTTCTTTTATAAAATGATTGCCTCAAAAAGTCACCCGACGATGAGGTATGATGTAGAAAGAAGTGTAAACAGCCAATAGTTAGGAATGTGAAGTAATTTGTTGTCTTATAAACAAATTGCGGTTAATATAATATTAATTCAAATCCAGTTGATCCTGCTGGCGGCTGCGGCTATCTGGTTTGTACTTAGACATGCAAGTTTTTTTGTTCTTCGGAATGAAAGGCGAACTGCTCAGTAACACGTGGCTAACCTACCCTTAAGTCAGGGATACCCTCGGAAAACTGAGGTTAATACCTGATAAGAGATTAACCCTGGAAAGATTTATCTCAGAAATTCGAGCTTAAGGACGGGGCTGCGGCAGATTAGGTTGTTGGCGGGGTAAATGCCCACCAAGCCAAAGATCTGTAAGGGCTCTTAGCGGAGAGGCCCTGAGAGGGAATCTGAGACACTATTCCCAGCCCTACGGGGTGCAGCAGTTAAGAATTTTCTGCAATGCGCGAAAGCGTGACAGAGCGAACCAGAGTGCTTTTCAAATGAAAAGCTTTTATGAAATGTAAAAAGTTTCAGGAATAAGGACTGGGTAAGACTAGTGCCAGCCGCCGCGGTAATACTAGCGGTCCGAGTCGCAGCCATTTTTATTGGGTCTAAAACATCCGTAGCTTGTCTGATAAGTTCCTTGTGAAATTCTGTATCTCAAGTACAGAGCGGGCGAGGAATACTGTTAGACTAGAGACTGGAAGGCGTAAGGAGTATGTTTGAAGTAGCGGTAAAATGTGTTAATCTCAGACAGACTAACAACAGCGAAGGCACCTTACGAGGACAGTTCTGACAGTCAGGGATGAAAGCTAGGGGCGCAAAACGGATTAGATACCCGTGTAGTCCTAGCAGTAAACACTGCACACTAAACATTAGTATCTCCTCGAGAGATATTAGTGCTGAAGGGAAGCCGGAGAGTGTGCTACCTGGGAAGTATAGTCGCAAGGCTGAAACTTAAAGGAATTGGCGGGGAGACACTACAACGGGTGACGCGTGCGGTTCAATTAGATTATACACCGTGAACCTTACCAGGAGCGACAGCAGAATGAAGGTCAGTCTGAAGGGCTTACCTGACACGCTGAGAGGAGTTGCATGGCCGACGTCAGCCTGTGTCGTGAGATGACCTGTTAAATCAGGTAACAGGCAAAACCCACATGTATATTTGCCAAGTGCACCATATACAGATTGCCTTGGAAACGAGGATGAGAGTGTGGTCTACGTTAGGTGAGTACAGCCCGAATCCCCTGGGCTACAGGCGCGCGTCAATGGTGGATACAGCGAGTTGCGACTCTGAAAAGAGGAGCCAATCTCTAAAATCCATCTCAGTCCAGATTGAGGTTTGTAACTCAGCCTCATGACGATGGAATCCGTAGTAATCGTTTATTATCAATGAACGGTGAATAAGTCACTGTCTCTTGCACACACCGCCCGTCAAACCAACCGAGTTATGTTGTGATGAAACATTTGGAGAATCTTGACATGACAAGGTAGGTTAAGTCGTCACAAGGTATCTGTAGGGGAACCTGCAGATGGATCACCTCCTAAAAACTTATATATTTCTTTCTACACATTTTATAAATAAGTAAATTATTTTGTGCAAAATTAGTTATAAATTCTGGGGGCTCATAGTCCAGTGGTAGAATACCTCGTTTGCACCGAGGAGACCCGCGTTCAATTCGCGGTGAGTCCATAAGAGAGAAATCTAAATAAAAAAATACGAAGATTTATAATCTAAAAAAATATATTGTAGTTGTTCTTATAAAGAAAAATGATTGCTTCAACAAAATTTATGATAAAAGAAGGTGTTTTCAATTAAGGTGGAATCTAAAGAAGAGAGTATAAAAAAAAATATTAATTATTTTCAGAAATCCCCTATAGAAGAAGTAATTTCTGAGTTCAAAACTGATTCTTCTCAAGGGCTCACAAAAAAAGAGGCTGAAAAACGGCTACAGAAATATGGATCTAATGAAATCGAAGAAGAGGAAGAGAGTTTTTTACATAGGGTTCTCAGAAGATTTTATGGACCAATTCCTTTTATGATTGAAATTGCAATTCTCCTCTCGGCGATTGTTCAAAAGTGGGATGATTTTTTCATAATACTGTTCTTATTGTTCTCCAATGCAGGAATTGATATCTGGCAGGAAAATAAAGCTCTGAACGCTTTAGAAGTTCTAAAAAATAAACTTGCTAAAAAAGCTCTCGTTCTTCGTAATGGAGTGTTCAAAGAGATTGACGCAAAAAATGTTGTTCCAGGGGATATAATCAAATTAAAAATCGGGGATATAGTTCCTTCAGATATTAAAATAATCAAACTAGAAGAATTAGAAATTGATCAGTCCGTACTTACTGGAGAATCTCTTCCTATCTTCAAAAAAGAAGGAGACATAGTCTACGGAAACAGCATTGTAAAAAAAGGTGAAGCTATAGCAATTGTTATAAGTACCGGTCTTGACACTTATTTTGGAAAAACTGTTTCTCTCGTCGCAAAAGCTGAAAGAATGAGTAAAAGCCATCTACAGAAGGCCGTAGTCAATATTGGAAAATATCTTATAATCATTGCAATTTCTCTTGGAACTTTAATTTTTGTAGTCTCGCTCTTAAATGGGCAGGCCTTTATTGAAATTTTGAGGTACGTTCTTATTCTTACTATTGCTTCTATACCCGTCGCTATGCCTGCAATTCTTTCAATTACCCTCGCAGTTGGAGCACTTAATCTCTCAAAGAAACAGGCAATCGTTTCGAAACTTGCATCAATAGAGGAACTCGCAGGAATAGACACACTTTGTTTTGACAAAACTGGGACTTTGACACAAAATAGAATGTCTCTGTCAACCCCAATCTCCTTCGGAAAATTCAAAGTCAAAGAATTAATGATTTATGCAGGACTTGCTTCGAGTGAAGAAGAAAAGGATCCAATTGAGACTCCTATCTTTGAATTTTTGAAAGAAAAGAAATTTTATGAAAATCTTGAGAAATATAAAAGAATAAAATTTAAACCATTTAATCCTGTAGATAAGCGAACAGAAGCAGTTCTTCAAAAAGATTCAAAAAAATTGATAGTTACAAAAGGAGCTATACAAGTTATTTTAAAACTTTCAAGGAATACAATTCTACAAAAAAAGAGAATTAATAAGGTTGTTGAAAAATTTTCAAATGAAGGAATGAGAACATTGGGCGTAGCAATCAAACGAGGAAAAAATTATGAATTTGTTGGAATAATACCTTTGTTTGATCCTCCAAGAGAAGATTCTAAAGAGGTTTTAAAAGAAGCGAGAGAACTCGGATTAAACCTTAAGATGTTGACTGGAGATAATATTTTGATAGCAAAATATATTTCAAACATAGTTGGAATAGGGAAAAAAATACTCAATGCAAGGATTCTAAATAATAGGCAAAAAATTTCTACTGTCAATGCAAAAACTCAAAGTTTTAAGATGGATCCAAAAATTTCTGAGGAAATTGATGATGCTAATGGATTTGCGCAAGTTTACCCAGAGGATAAATATTTTATTGTTGATAGTCTTCAAAAAGAAAACCACATTGTCGGAATGACTGGAGATGGTGTTAATGATGCGCCGGCACTTAAAAAAGCGGACGGTGGTATTGCAGTCTCCGGTGCAACCGACGCCGCAAGAGCTTCTGCAGATTTAATATTAATGAACAAAGGACTCTCGGTCATTATTGATGCAATAAAAGAATCACGTAAAATATTTTTACGTATGAAAAGTTATAGTACTTATAGAATAGCTGAAACTATCAGACTAATCTTTTTCATAACGGCATCAATTCTTATATTTGGATTCTATCCAATCACTGCTATAATGATTATACTTATTCTTGTATTAAATGATTTGCCAATTATGACTATCGCTTATGATAATACTGAAATTGAAAAGAATCCAGTGAGATGGAATTTGAAGGAAGTAATCACCGTATCAACTTCCATCGGTCTCGCAGGAGTTTTAGCGACATTTAGCCTTCTTTACATCTCGAAAGTATATCTCGGACTTAGTCTTTTAACAATTCAAACAATAATTTTTCTTAAACTTGCAGTTGCAGGAAGAACAACTATTTTTATAACAAGAACTAAAAGAAGGTTTTGGAAAAAGCCTTTCCCTGCACCAATACTCCTCTTTGTAGGAATAGCAACAGAAATACTCGCAACACTCTTTGCAGTTTATGGATGGTTCATAACTCCCATAGGTTGGACATACGCAGGAATGGTTTGGGCCTATGCGATGATTTGGTTCTTTATAGGAGATCAAGTAAAAATTATCGCTTATAAATATCTAAAGAAAAAGAAAGAAAAAATTTCTTCGAAATAATTTTATTTCAGAAACCTTTAAAAAGAAGTT
>CAYWQG010000034.1:0-5565 GCA_964460635.1 Candidatus Woesearchaeota archaeon
AAAATCAAAAATTTTTTAGATACCACACTTTTAATTCTATAGGGGTGAGGGATTCTAGAAAATCAAAAATTTTTTAGATACCACACTTTTAATTCTATAGGGGTGAGGGATTCTAGAAAATCAAAAATTTTTTAGATACCGCTACCTTTCATAGGATAGAAGGAGATATTTACAATATTTCAAAGGATGGGCAGATTAATCAAATCAATTCTTCAATCCAACTATCATCTTTAAAACTTTCTCCTTTCCAAAGAAAAAATCTTTCATCAAATGAAAAACATCTTTGGAAACACCAATTAAAGAATATTTATGATTTGTATCAATATAATTAATTCTCAAATTCTCAGAAAAATATCCTTCCGCCCTCCCTCTTTTTTCAATTAATTTAAATCTTGAATTATAAAATTTTCTCGAAAAGATAGTATAATTTCCCTCAGTTCCCGTAGGAAATGTATTCACCAAATTCTCAACGCTGTTCCGTGATAAAATATCTATTCCGAATGGTTCAATATTCTTTCGTGATAAAACTTCTATTCTATATGGATAAACAATCGCAGTAAATCCATGATTAATCCTCGCTAATTCTACCGCACGGTTCCACAATTCTGGATGAACATCTAATTCATTAGTTCCTTCAAAAGTATCAAAGAAATTCTTCCCAACTCTGTTCTCTTGTTTCAACCTTTCATTTAAATCAGGCCCTATTCCAGATAAAATATATCTAACTTTCTTTCCTTGTTTCTTTAAAACCGCGGAATATTCAAGACCTTTATCAAACCTTTCAATATCATCTTTAAAATTTCCCGAAGGAATCACAATCGTTTCAAGTTCTCTCATATTATAACTACCCCCACTTACTTTTAATATCTTATCATCTATCAAATTAATAACAAAAGATATTTAAAGTATAAATCTCAAAAAAAAGAATGCGAGAAGAGAATTTAAAAAAAATGGTATTTTTTATACTCGTAGTAATAGTTTTTGTCCTTTCTATAATCTTGATTTATCTCTTGGTTGTGAAACCTCAAATAAACAAGAAGTATCAAAATATTTATAACGCCGGAGTTTATAACGGACAAGTTAGTTTAATGAACTATATGTTAACTCAACTCAAAGAAAAAGGTATAACCTCCTTGAAGATAAGTAATAATACCTCTATAAATTTAATCCAATATCGTCCACAACCTCAATTTAACGCTCCTTCAGAAAGTTTAGGTAACGTTACAAATGCCACCGGAAAATAAAACCTCCGAAGACGAAATAAAAAAAGTACTTAATTCTTTAAGTTTAAAAGAATCAAAAATTCTTAAACATCTTTATGAATCTCAATATGAAAAGGATTTTTTAACGAGTTTGTGCAGGAGTTCTGGGGTAGATAAAATTTCTACGCTCAGAGTTTTAAAATATTTAGAAAATAAAAATCTTCTAAAATTAAACGAAGATAAAAAGACAATAATAACTTTGGGAGTTAATGGATTGTTCTATCGAAAAAGAGGTCTTCCGGAAAGGAGATTTTTAACAATCTTAGAAGAACTTAAAGTTTTGCCTTTAGAAGATGGACAAAAAAAAACAAGACTCTCCTCGGACGAATTTAAAGTTTCCCTCGGAATTCTAAAGAAGAAAGGAATAATAGAAATAAGAAATAAAAAAATATTCCTCCAGAGCGGAAAGGATTACTCAAAAAAATCTTCCGAAGAATTATTCTTGGAAAATCTCCCCGCCAACGAAAAAGGATTTTCCAAAGAGCAACGCTCTCTTTTAAAAGAATTAAAGAACCGAAAAAAATTAGTAGAAGTTCAGGATAAAACTTTTTACTCTATAGAAATAAGCGATTTTGGAAAGGAAATAATAAAACAGGCAAGAGAAACACATCAACTTTTAGGAGAAATAACTCCAGAATTATTAAAGAAAAACTCCTCGTGGAAAGGAAAAAAATTCAGAATATACGATGTTACTTCTCAAGTTCCTTCAATAAATGGGGGAAAGAAACATTTCATTACTCAATCGGTGGATTATACAAAGAAAATCTGGTTAGAATTGGGCTTCAAAGAAATGACTGGAGATTCTTTAGTCAATTCTTTCTGGAATTTCGACGCCCTTTTTACACCACAAGATCACCCGGTTAGAGAAATGCAGGATACTTTTTTTATAGATAAAAAATCCAAACTTCCTAATAAAAATATAGTTTCTCAAATAAAGAAAACTCACGAAGAGGGAATTGATGGAAGTCACGGCTGGGGTTATAAATGGGATGAAGAAGAAGCAAAAAAAATGTTGCTCCGAACACACACAACCGTTCTTTCTTCAAAAACACTTTCAAACTTAGATATAAAAGAACTACCAAAAAAATTCTTCGCAATAGGAAGAGTTTTTAGAAATGAAACTCTTGATTGGAAACACGGTTTTGAATTTAATCAAACAGAAGGAATTGTAATAGATGAAAACGCAAACTTCAGAAACCTCCTCGGATATTTAAAAAAATTCGCAGAGAAAATGGGCTTAGAAGATATACGATTCAGACCGGCCTATTTTCCTTACACCGAACCAAGTGTCGAAGGAGATGTCTGGGATGAAGAACGAAAAGAATGGGTTGAACTTTTTGCGGCGGGAATGTTAAGACCGGAGGTTGTGATACCTCTCCTCGGAAAGAATATACCTGTTTTAGCTTGGGGTCCTGGGATTGACAGAATAATCTTGAAACTTTTAAACATAAAAGATATGAGAGATTTATATAAAAATAATTTAACTCAATTAAGAGAAACTAAATTTTTAATGAAATAATGGCAATAGTAAAATTCGACAGAAAAATATTTGAAAAAGAAATCGGAAAATTAAAAGAAGACCTCCAAAATAAAATAGCAGAGTTTGGAACGACTGTTGAAAACCTAAACGAGAAAGAAATAGAATTAGAAATCTTTCCAAACCGCCCGGATTTATTATCTTACTATGGATACAAGAGAGCTTTCTTAGCTTTCCTCGGAAAAAATAAAGGGCTCAAATCCTACAAAGTTTATCCTCCAGAGAAAGACTACGAGGTAAATATTAGTTCGTCTGTAAAGGAAGTTAGGCCATATACCGTTTGTGCCATAGTGAAAAAATTGAAATTGAATGATGAAAGGATAAAGGATTTAATTGAACTTCAGGAAAAATTACATAAAACTCTTGGTCGGGACAGAAAAAAATTCGCAATAGGAATTTATCCTTTAGAAAAAATAAAATTTCCAATAACTTTCAAAGCTTTAGAACCGGACAAAATAAAATTTTCTCCTTTAGGATACAATCGAGAAATGGACGCGATTCAAATTTTAAATCAACATCCGACCGGGAAAAAATACGGGAAGCTCCTCGCTGGAAAAATGAAGTTTCCAATATTTATAGATTCAAATCAACAAATATTAAGTATGCCCCCAATAATAAATTCCGAATTAATCGGAAAATTAACTATCAAAACGAACGCGGTTTTCATAGAATGCTCCGGATTTGATTTCAAAATATTAAATAAATGTTTAAACATTTTAACAACCAGCCTCGCAGAAATGGGAGGAAAAATTTACCAATTAAAATTAAATTATTCCAAACAAAAAATAACACCAGATTTATCTTCAGAGGATTTCAAAATTTCTTTAGAACATGTAAACAAACTCTTAGGCTTATCTCTTAGAGAGAAAGAAATGAATAAACTCTTAGAAAAAATGGGTTACTCCTATGATAAAGGAATTGTTAAAGTTCCCGCTTGGAGAACAGATATTTTACACGAGGTAGATTTAATCGAAGACATCGCAATCGCTTTTGGTTACGAAAACTTCTCTCCGGAGTTACCCGCCTTTTTCACAATCGGAGAAGAAGACAGAAAAGAAACCTTAAAAAACAAAATACGGGAAATCTTAGTCGGATTAAATATGTTGGAGGTCTTAAACTACCATCTCTCAAATTCGAAGGAACAATTCTTAAAAATGGGATTATCCAAATTTCCAAAAGAATTAGGCATTGAAATAAAGAATTCAAAAACAGATTATGATCTCTTAAGAACAAGATTAACTCCCTCTTTAATGAAAGTCTTCTCAGAAAATTCTGCTTCAGAATTTCCTCAAAGAATTTTCGAATTAGGAAAAATATTCTACAAAGAAAAAACACTAGAGGGAAAAATAGAAATAATAGAAAGAGAATCACTTGCCGTTGCAATAAGCCCAGGAAATTTTACAGAGATAAAACAAATTGCAAATTACCTTTTCAAAAGCACCGGTTTGAAATTAAAATTTAAAGAATCAAAAGATCCCCCTCTATCTTTTGTTAAAGGAAGAATAGCCGAATTATTTTTAGAAGATTTTAAGATAGGTTTTCTTGGAGAAATTCAGCCCTCTGTTTTAGAAAAATGGAATATAAAAATGCCCATCGCTCTTTTTGAAATAAACTTAGAAAATTTACTAAAAAAACTTAATTAAGATAATCGTTAGAATTTCTTTCTTTCTTATCTTTATCCATCTCAACTTCCGCAGAAGTAATAATCTCATAAAGCTGTTTCTTTATTTCTATTAAACTTTTGTAAAGGGCTTTAATAGCGCTCGCATTTTTCTCCTCGGAATAAACCTCAAAATCCAATTTCAAAGAAGCTAAATAATTCTTTAATAATTCCTCATAAACTTTATTCAAAGCTTTCTTATTCTTTTCGTCTATATTTTTTCCTAAAATCATAAGCCCAATCGGAACATTCGTCGGGTTTAAAAGTTTCTCGGAAAAGTCTAAATAATTAATCATTCTATCCATCAAATACCTTCGGGTCTCCAAGACGATTAAATCCGTTTCAGAATTAGCCATTCGTTCCACACTCAAATTCTCATTCAATTTCTCAAACTCCGGAAGCCCATACTTTTTTTGGAACTTAGTATATTTCTCTTTTAATTTTTCTAATTTTGACATTTTATTTTTTATCAATGCGACTCATCTTTTTAAGTTTATCTAGATTTGACTTTCTAATTTTATTAACCTTTGGTTTTTTCGTTTGCTCATATAAAAATTTCAAATCTTTATAGAAAGGAACCTGATAAACCCTGAATAGTTTTAATTCTAAAAACCAAAGACCGATTACGAAAATTGTGCTTCCGAAATACCAAATTAATTTATGAACAAAATCAAAATAAACATAGTTCTCTACATAAAGTATGCTGAGCCCTATAATTCTCAAAATATTTAAAACTAAGAATGAAAAAAAAGAAAATAAAAGCATAAGGATTCTCTTTCTAAGTTTTATTTGTGCAAGGGATAAATTTAGGATTAATAAAAGATAATATGCCGCGGAAGCTATACAGGCAGGAATTAACTCAATTATAAATTTCCCAGAAATGATAAATTTGTCAGCACTCAAAAAAGAAACTTTATAAAAAAGACTTAAAAAAAATAAGGAGGGATAGATTGTCAGTGGAAGAAAAACTATATAGAAAAGTAAAAGATTAGGAAAAGCAACGGCCAATAAAATAATATATTTGAGAAGGATACTAAAAATCTTTTTAGAATTCTTTTTCATTTATCTATATAAATAAATTCTTTTAAATAATTATCTTCTTATTT